>JAEORX010000128.1 GCA_016840685.1 Candidatus Thorarchaeota archaeon | reverse complement strand
GTGACGGTGAGAGCTTGAAGAAATTCAATACGCGCGATGCGAAAGGATTGGAGCTGATTCAGAAAGAAGGCATGATGGTTTCCCTTATGACCTCAGAGGATTCAGAAATCGTTAAAGCTAGGGCTAGGAAGCTAAAGATAAAGCACACATATACTGGGGTCAAGGACAAAATGGCAATGCTAGAAAAACTATGCAAAGAACTGAATATACAGATGTCCGAGATAGCTTACATAGGTGACGACCTTAATGACCGAACCTGCATTGAGAGTGTGGGGTTGGGTGCTTGTCCAGCAGATGCATCAAAAGAAGTGAAGAAAATTGCCAAGTATATTTGCAAAGGGGAAGGCGGAAAAGGTGCTGTTAGGGAATTTTGTGAGATTTTATTGAATGGAAAAAAGACTAATCCCTAAATTGGAACGTGTGCGAGATGCTGAGTTTCGGTGAAATCTTTCAAAGAATCATAGAGATGGAGGAAGAACTTAATCTCTTTGAAAGAACGATTGATGGGGCTCGATTCTGGGATTATGTTCGCCAACCCCTTTTTGTGACCATCAATGATCTCCTAGCGGGACGAAAGAACGCTCTAGGTAAAGGACCAACCGTCAGAGAAAGAATGAAGTTTTTGATTGTTTCTTTCGTGAGGCTTTGGAAGAACCCGATATTTGCTCGAAAAAAAGAGATATTGTTCATTTCCAGTCCCCGCAGGGTCTTGAGAAAAGATGGTTATTGGTGGGACATCATCACTGACTACATTATGGAGGATCTTGACCTAAGTTACACATCTATAGAACATAATCTCTATCTTAGACATCAAAATCCACCAAAAACATCTAATCTATGGTACTTTGACTTTGAAAACTCACTTATCTATATAGCAGAAAAACTAAGGCTGTTTCAAGTATCATTGAATGATGATGAAAGAGCTCTGTTAAGACACATTCGAAAATGGGTTTTCAAGTCATTTGGACTTGATATTGATGTCAAGAAGCTTGTATTGAGGCATCTTGGTTACAGGAAAATTAGGATTCCATATTTTCGTTTCGTCCTGAATCGGATTAGACCTAAAGCGATTGTGTTAGTAACAAGCTATGGCAAGGAAGACCTCATAGAGTCTGCAAAATCCCTAGGCATACCAGTAATCGAGCTGCAACATGGAGTCATCCATCGATATCATACAGGATATTCTTTCCCTGGGAAAAAACATCGAAAGACAACATTCCCTGATTGGTTGTTTACCTTTGGCGACTACTGGTCGAAAAGCGTTGAATATACAATTGATGAAAACCATGTAGTAAGCACTGGTTTTCCGTACATAGATGATGAGAAGAGAACTTTCTCAAATGTGAAAAGGAAGAAACAGATTCTTGTGCTCTCTCAGTGGACAATCGGTACGGATCTCTCTAAGTTCACAGCAGAACTATCAAAGGTTGAGAACCTCAATTACAATATCGTCTATAAACTACATCCATTGGAGTATCAAGGGTGGGAAGAAAAATATCCGTGGCTAGTTGATGCGGATGTGGAAGTGATTCATGATTCAAAGAAATCACTTTACAGGTTATTCGCTGAATCAGAAATTCAAATTGGGGTGTATTCCACTACGATCTTTGAGGGCTTGGCATTTGGTCTGAAGACCTATATTTTGGATATGCATGGAGCGGAATATACTGAGCAATTGATTGAGGAAGGAGTAGCTCTCAAAGTTACTTCTGTTGATGATTTGGTTAAACAAATTAGAAGCGATAGGAAACTCGAAAAGTTTGATTCAGAGAGGTTCTTTCGGACTGGGGCTAGAAGCAGAATTACGAGTTTATTGTTGGATATCATGTCAGACAAAAAGAATGAGCGATTCGAATCCAAAAGATGATAAATGAAAGAAGTCGCTCGATGACTCCAGAAGCTTGAACTGGATGGTTATCTTAAGTGGTCAGTCAAGAAGAAGAAAAGAATGAAGACAAATTGAGAGTCTTGATTCTATGGAACACTGGTGGTTCTCTTGCGGAAGTCTGTGACTGGCTAAATAAGAATGGACATGAATCAGTCATTATAATGAGATCCGAGTACGATAAGTATGGACACACTTCAAGAGTTTCAGGATCAGTGATGGTGGATTCAGCGAGGGACTTCTACAGTACCTGTATCAAATATCTCAAGGAATGGAATCCAACACACATCCATGTTTCGACTATAATCAGAGCTCTTGTATTAGCACGACAATATCAAAGACGAACACCAATTGTGTTCGAATATCATGGAGGAGAAATTCGTTCTAGGAAGAAACCACATCCTGAAGTTTCTCTCGCGGACATTGTAGCTGTATCAACCAATGATCTATTGAAGTATGGAGACATTTGGCTTGATAGACCGATACCTTCATGGTTTGAATACAAGGGTGGTCGAGTTCAGGGAACAG
Organism: Candidatus Thorarchaeota archaeon; assembly: GCA_016840685.1. Taxonomy (GTDB): domain Archaea; phylum Asgardarchaeota; class Thorarchaeia; order Thorarchaeales; family Thorarchaeaceae; genus SMTZ1-45. The sequence goes on along the minus strand of JAEORX010000128.1, from coordinate 5,565 downwards.
CACTAATGACCTATCATCCGAATTATCACAAAGACCAACGCGAGATGGCGAAGAAGTGGTGTGAAGAACGAGGAGTCGATCTTACGATTATTGATAGAAGTGTTGATGCACCAATACCCTATGAAGAGATGCCCGAGTTCCTTTCAAAGTATGAGTACTATCTAGAATTCAAGGGATTCCCGGAGCTCTCCCTAAGCAAGAATGCAATAGAGGCTATAGCTTGCGGTTGCAAGGTCGTCGCTGATGCTTATCCGAATGAGATTATTGATAACTACAAAGTTGTGACCTCTAAGGATTATTATGAGTTATACAAGTCAATGCAGAAACCAAGATTTACATTGAGGCGAGCTCTTAGACTTCTCATATCTTATCCCAAATGGTTAGTGGGTCGTCTTGGAGTCAAACCTTTGAAAGAAGGAGAAAAATATGCAGATGGTTTCTGAATAAGATGTCATTCTCGTGTAGAGGTTCTGACAACTTTACCAGATCCATCCTCGTCTTCAAGAGTAGCATTGCCTTTCCTATCAAAATTCAATGATGTCTGGTACACATTCTTCAACGGTTCAGTTCGTGTTTCAAGCTTTGGTAGTGGATATTTCCCATCACTCATGTCTGGTTTTTCAAACTGAAGATTTCCACCTTGCCAGAGTTTTACAAGGGTTTCAATGATGGAAATCCCAGCATTACCCTTGAATGGATTCATTTTATGTTTGAATGCTGAATCAGGTTTAGATAGGAGCTCATTACATAATGTAGTGATATTCTTTGCACTTGCTCCTGCAAGCTGATTCCCACCAGCCCATATAGTTTCGGGCCATTCAGTGGTATCTCGTGCGGTAACGCAGGGTACTCCAAGCATTACAGCCTCTTCTTGGACCCCTCCACTGTCGGTGACTATCACCTTTGATTCCTCAATGAGTTTCATAAAGGAGAGGAAGTTCAAAGGTTTGATTAGTTTCAGGTTAGGGGCTGATTCCACAAGGGCTTTCAAACCAAATTCATCTATTCTTTTCTTGGTTCGTGGGTGTATTGGGAAAATAATCGTTCCATGTATTTCACTCAGAGCGGTTAGTAAATCCTTCAAGCGTGTCTTGTCATCCACATTCTCTTGTCTATGGAGTGTCACTACAACATCATAATCCCCAATATGTTCAGTGTCAAGTGATATGGACTTTCTTAATTCACGCGTTTCATCTACGATATCAACAACTGTGTTTCCAAGGAGAAATACTCGATTCTTTGGATGACCCTCATAGAGAAGATTGAGAGCCGCTACTTCTGAAGATGCGAAGAAGACAGAGCTAATAGCATCTGCAGTCAACCGATTGATCTCTTCTGGCATTAACATATCAAATGATCTGCATCCCGCCTCAACATGAGCTACCGGAATTCCCAGCTTTGATGCTGCAAGAGCTCCTGCCATCGTTGTGTTAGTGTCCCCAAGGACAATCACTACGTCTGGCTGTTCTTTCGTGAGCACTGGTTCGAGTTCAACTAAAAGATTGGCTGTTTGACTCCCATGAGAACCTGACTTAACATTCAGGAAATAATGAAACTCCGGTAATTTCAACTCCTCTAGAAAAACCTGAGACATCTCATAATCATAATGCTGTCCAGTATGAACAAAAATAGGTGTGACCATATTGTGTGCTTTTGCTGCATTCATCACTGAGTACAACTTGGTTATTTCAGGCCTTGTTCCTAGCACAAAACAGATCTTCATTTTATCATCTGTCACAATCATCTAGCCCTCTTCTTTCTTCTTGATAGTACTGTGTGATATGTACGAATCGTCATATCTGTAGCTGCATCAATGCCAAAGTTGTCGATAACATACTTCCGTCCTTCTTTTCCAAGGCGCTTCTGAAAATCCTCATCTCGAAGTATGTGTTTCAAGTTGTCAGCTATTTCAGGAACCTCTAGACAAATGATCATGCCACCAACATCAGCATAGTCATTGTAGGTTAAAATGGGAGTTTCGCATGCGAGTGCTTCTAGATGGGAAATTCCTAATTCCGGAGTGTCAGGATTGAACCCTCTGACCTCAACCTTGGAAGCATTCAGATACTTTGGAATCTCAGTATTTGACACCTCTCCAAGGAAATGGACATTCCCCACCATGCCAAGCTCCTCAACCATTTTGCGCATATTTTTCTCTTCCTCACCAATTCCAAGTATCAGGAGATTCGCATCTGGAAATTCATCAAGTGCTATCCTGAATGCTTGCAATGTCTTTTCGGGAGTTTTGATTTTGTGAAGTCGCGCAATGAATGTCACAATTCTGTTCCCATATTTGCTGATGAGATCCTCTGCATCAATTCCAGAACGAAAGGTGTCAGTGTCTATCATCCGAGGAATGTATACACGATTCTCTGGTGCAACAAGTCCTTCCATGTGTTTCTGATAATAATCAGCAGTGAGAATGACCATATCAGTCCGTTTCAAGAACCATCTTTGAATTCTACCGCGAAATTGTGACTTGGGAACTTCTAGTACTTCCCACCCATGACCCGTAGCGACTATTGGAACTCCTAGAAGTTTAGCTGCAATGAAACCGATAAAGTACTGTGACCATAGATATTGCGCATGCACTAGGTGAGGTCTGCTCCGTATTATTGCAAGCAACATTGGGATGATTAATCCCAGAGCTCTAGGACGCATTGGCCATGGTCTAATCCATTTCACCTCAGCACCTTCTTGTACAGAGTGAGTGAAAAGCAATCGATTAAGTCGTCGTTTTACATCCAGAATTACAACTACATCATGTCCTTTCCTCGTCAAGCCTGTTGTCAAGTGATAAGCGCAATTTGCAATTTCCTCAACTATACAGACTCGCATAAACCCAGATTCACCTTTGTGACAGAGAACTCGAGTAAGGGGAGTCATGGTGACCCTTTAAGGCTTCTTCATCTTCGAAATAGAATTTTGACTATTCGAATCAATTTTCTAATGAATTCGTTGTGATAGTAATTCAGAATGTCCTCATCCTCACATCTCCAGGTCCCTTTGAAAAACTCAAACCAATAACCTCGAAGGAATTCGGAGTCTACGCTTGATACTGCCTTGGATATAGCATAAAGAGGGTTTATCCCGCCATAGTATGCAAGCCTACCAGCTCTGAATCGCCCTTTCTTGGTACCAAGATGTGAGGTTCTTGCATCCACTTCCATATCATTTAGAATTCTTAACTTGTATCCTAGTTTTAATGCTTTAATATTGAGAAACGAATCAATGGAGATATCCCAGTACTTGTCAATATATTGAACGATATCAGATCGAACAACTTTTCCTGTGAACATTGGAAATGTTCTTCTACGTTCTCCAACTACTTGCCCAGCTACAACTCCCACCCTTGGGTGGCTCTCTAAGAAATTTATCATGAATTCGAAGTAGTTCGGTGGAAATCTCGTATCGACATCAGCCGTAGCGAAATATGGAACATCAGATAGTAGTTCTTTGATTAAAGGCTGGGCTTTGTTCCATGCTCGACCTAGAGTGTCCAGATTTCCCTTTGCTTTTACTGGCATGGACACTATATTGTAATTCAAGTTGTATACTGATGATATTTTCTTGGCAATCTCATCGCTGTCATCATTGGACCCATCGTTTACAAATAGAATTGTAACGGGCTTCACGGTTTGCTCTGCAATATTGGCAATGAATAATGGAAGTTGCTCCCGCTCGTTGAAGAACTTAGTAGCGAGTATATATTCCTCCATTTTTATCAGCACCAAATGTTGTGCTCATCACTATAATGATGCTTATGAATGCAAGCATAATATCAAACCGATTAATTGAATTTCAACGATTTTTGTCTTACCGAGGGATTAAAAAACAGCGTAAAGGTTTAAGGAGGAAATCTGTCGAAACTCACATTGACAAATTTAATGTTTGGTTCATTGGTAGTATCCAATGTAATCCTATTCAATGCCAGAATTAGAGGTCAAGAATAGATAATCAGATTCAGGAGGCTATCAGATAGATGAAAGTAATTGACTCGCACGTACACATTATTGAGGATAAAGAGCTCTTTGGGAGAGATATGACATTCACATGGGCGGATTTAACATCATATCTTGGAATTGTATCCAGAGTTCAACTCATGCCATCCATGGAGAATTATCATGACTCTCGTGAAGTCAACCACCTTTTCTTTAAGCAACTAAAAGCATTCAGTTTGAATAAACAAGTTTGGGGCTTTTATTGGCCTCACGCAAATGAGGTGGATCCTGAAATTGTCAAAACCTATGATGTTGCTGGCATTAAATATCATCCATCAATATCACAACTGGAAGTCCACCTAGCCAAAGATGTATTGGATCTCGTTGAAGACACAGGCCTTCCACTCATAGTCCATTGTGGGAGGAATATCAAAAGCAGAATTGAATATTGTATTGAGGCTTACAAAAAGAGGAACATCATAATTATTGCTGCTCATCTTGGTGGAGTTTCTCCCCCTCTGATTAGTCGCGCATTAGAGATGTTAGAGAAAATAAGTGATTTTGAAAACTTCTACCTTGACACATCATCGGTTGATGTTTCAAGGCTTATTGTAAGAGCAATCAATGTAATTGGTTCAGATCACATACTTTTTGGAACAGATATTCCATTTCATGAGTATCATGTTCTAAGATACGCAATGCAACAAGTTTGGGAACGAGATGATGTGGACATCTCCACGCAGGACATGAAGAACATAATGTTTGAAAACGTTGAGAAAATTCATAGCAGATAATTAGCTAGGGTAACCACTCCTCCTCTGGGACTGTACCGACACAACGTGCTGGATTTCCAGCCCAAACCTCTCTCGCTCCAACATTCCTTGTCACAACCGCTCCTGCGGCTATGAGAGCCTCCTCGCCAATCTCAACTCTTGGTAGAATTGTAGCTCCGCCACCGACACGAGTGCCACGTCTGATAACTGGAGCTTCTGTAATCGCTTTAATGTCAGGGCGCTTGTATCCAATTTTCCATGTATTCACAGTTGTTACATTAGGACCCAAGAACACATAGTCCTCAATGACGATGTTGTTGGTAATATGACATTGGGAAATGATACTGCAATGGTTACCTATTTTGGCATCGGTTTCTATACAGACACAATTACCAATTGTTGTGTTTTTACCAATTCGAGTTCCCTCTCTTAGCACGGCAAAATCAAAGACTCTACTATTGTCTCCGATTTCTACATCGTGATAAATTACCGCTGTGTCTGAAATAAACACATTTTCTCCTGTCCTAGGTTTGTCTTTCGGCATGTTCTCCACCTAGATTATCAATCAATATTGGTTCCTACTTATGGATTACCATATCTGATTATATTTCGTTAAACCTAGTTATTAAATGAAAAACCTGATTCTGAACGTAGTACGTTAGGAAAATCCTTTATCAGTAGGATAGATGAGTCAGCATCTGAGGTACACCATTGAAGAAGATAGCAGTTGTGTTGGGTAGAGGCGGTCACACTGCACAGACTTTTTCTTTAGTGGACTCGTTGGGAGAGGAATTCGAATACATCTATATTATCGGACTTCTTGACAGGTTGACTCCCATGAAAATTCATAT
>JAEORX010000127.1 GCA_016840685.1 Candidatus Thorarchaeota archaeon | reverse complement strand
GACATAGACTCAAGACTCTCATCTTGTTTCTTGGCGATAATCTCAGCAATACGTTCCTTTTTCATTTTTCTTTCAGCCCGTAGCTTTCGAGCATCGTCTTCTGCCATTTTGGTTTCAACTACATGTTTAACGAGACCAAGTCTCAGAGTTCGATCACTGTCGGCAGAAGTGCGCCGCTTAAGAAGACTATTTTCTGAAGCAGCTTCTTGTTCTTTGCAGAGCTGACCATAGATACTATCAAGAGCCGTCAATGGAAGATCCCATAGGTCTTCCACAGAAATTTGCCCTTTATAGCTGAACCGAAGTTTTTTACGTGTCGCTTTCTCAAACATTGTTTCCTCCTAGAATTTGATTTTTAGCAGTCTATCGAAACTGCCTTTTACTCTTACCACAAGTTGAGCTCGTTTAGTAGAACTAAATCCAAGCCCAGACAATTGATTTTCTGTTTCTTCAACTCTCATTTTAGACCCGAGAGCCTCAAAGACTCTTTTGTGTTTCATCAAGTCTTGATTCAAAAATTCATTAAAGAAGCCATTTGGTGTATCTGGATTTACACAGCTATCAAGCATAAAGAAATAGTGCTTGTGACCAATCCCCTCTTGTTCATCCCAATAATTGGGAGAGTTCATTGCAACTGTCACGGGATGGAAATTATTTGAAGATAGTCCCCAAATCTCTTTAGAGGAAGTAGAAGAACTAAGTTTCTCCCGAATAGTAAATTTATCACCATCGAAATCTACTTCTGCAACTTGGACTCTTTGTCCTTGTCGCAAAGGCTTATCACGACTGAAACTATAGATCTTTCCTTCAAACTCAATTTCTGCCGTAAAACCAGATTTGCCACCTCTATTTGCATAGTTATGAACAAAGAACTTATATGTTCCTGTTTTCATTTTACTCTTTGATGGCCAAGTAATATTCTCTACTGCAACCTTATTTGGATGTGTAATATCAACATCAAGGTTTCCACCAGTAAGTCCATTCCTCTTATTAGCAAAATGGATATGATTTTTATTTGGTTCGATAGAGTGAGCGTCAAGGTCATCAGGACAATCATTGTTATCGTTCCACTGGATAGAGAAACGAAGGACTCCATCTACTTTCCCACCGAATGATTTGACACGTTCTTTCATTGAATCGGTAATGTTTCCAGAGTATGCCCACGAGAAATTATTATTCCATTTGAGCATTGACTTACTTTCTCGATCTTGCGGCGCAATCAAAGAGACCATATTGCTTTCATGCTCATTTTCAAGTAATACTTCAATCTCTTTGGCATTTGGCATCACATTTTCGACAAAGTCTTCAATTGAGATCTCTTCTACCTTAGAGAGATTCTTCGGCTTAGAAGGAACAGAAGCAGCTAGATCATCAAATGCATCTCCGCTCATTGCTTTTGTCGCATTACGATTTGCAAACAGAATATTGTTTACAGTAATGTCAGAAATCTCTGCATAGCGTCGAGCCAAGGAGTTCTCGAAACCAAGCTCTTGAACGGTCTTCTTAGCTTGTTCAATCATCTTCTTTGTGAAGATAGCTTTAGGTCTTTTGTAATTGCTCGGCGCAACAATAGCCTCATAACGACGAACTGCTTTATCAAGATTCATTCCTTCAGAAATATCTGATAGCAGAACACCGATAGAATGATTCTTAATCTTGCCAATTACTGGGCCGACGAGAACAGACTGTTCCCAGCAGAAATTTGCTTGGTCTGCAGCATTAACCTTCTTGTAGGCCTTTTGAATCTTCTTGAACTGTGTAAGGACAGCTTTCCACTCCTCCCCTTTGTACAGAGATTTTTGACCAATGAGCTCTAGAACTGTGTCAACAGCATCAGAGTCAATCTCTTTAAGAGAACGCTCAAAAACATTACGAACATCTCTCATCCTTCCTTGAATAGTTCCAACTTGGTCTTTCTTGAATATTTTTACAGAACTAGGTAGTTGTGCAAAGAAGTGATACCAAGTATGGACACCACTATCAGTAGTCTCAGTATTCTTCTCTGTGCCAAATACTCTTGTTACAGGCACTGCTACATCTCGAACAACAGCACTCTTAATCAGTGCAGAGAGAGCATTAATAACAGGCTGATACTTTTCATCCCCAGTCTCAAAGTCCCAGATTGTAGTAACTTCATTTTTCTTGATGGTAACCAATCGGCCCATATCTCGAATAAAGTGTCGGCAGCAACTACAATCATATTCTCTTCGCTCGCGGAAAACCTCATTCGTCCCTGCTGGAAAACTATCTAGATACGTATTCCAAACAACTTCAGGCTCTAAATCAACAAGAAACAGATGAGTTTGTTCTTTCATCATCTGTTTGACGTGACTTTTTAGTTTATTATTAAATGTCCTAAATTGCATTTCTGTTCCTTTCTTAATTCTCTAAAATCCCCAATTCCATGTTTCAGAAATTGGATTCCAAATCCATTCTATCCGGCCATAGTTGATCTGCTTCTTTTCTTAGACGTTTAGCGTTTTCATATCTCCATTTAAGTATTTCAATACAGTCTTTTTCGTCCTTGAAATTGTCCATACAACTTTTGTGCATCATACAATTGGGAAAAATTGTATAGTTATTTACAAACATTACAACTTCGTCTTCCGCAATAAAGACTTCACCACATTCAATGCATCTTTGTTTCTTCATAGATGTTTTTGGGTAATTCATTGTACGAACTGCACACCAATTATCATCATCTATCTTAATTCTTTTCATGAAGGTCACAAATTCCCCATGCTTCCACTCTCCTTGGTTCAGACAGAGAATGCATTGATTTACAGTTATCTTCGAAGATCTTGAAGTATTCTTCTTTATCGGCAAGAGACTGAGAATCCTTAACTTTTCTTGTAACTCCATCTGCAATCTCTCTGAATCCTACTCCAGCCATAAATGCGATGGCCAAAACAACTAGTATTACTAACCCTGTCATTGGTTACTCCTTGTCCTATGGCACTATACTACAGTGTCTTCCGAGTATCTCGGCGAACGAGGTATATAATCCTCACTGGATGTTTTTCCACACTCCTTGCATTTCATGTTGGGGATTACCTTCTCGTGAAAATATGCATCATCGTATCCCGAATCCTCTTCCTCATGCCCACAGTGTTCACACTCATAAATGGCATAAAAATCTCTACGATGCATACTTGTTATATCTTTGATTCTCATTTTCTTCCTCATAAAGGCACCAGCAACACTCTTCCTCTCTATTCATACAGGAAGAGCATTCACTTTTAAGCAATCCAAGAATTGCCTTTGCTTCATCTTTTCTCAAAGACAGTAAAGATTCAGTCATTTTAGTTCCTCCAGTCGATATCTCAATCTTGTGGTATTGGAGGCAATTGCTCCCAATCTTGACTATCATCGCAGAAAGTATAAAGCCTCCACATAGTTCCATCATCACAAAGAGCTAGCGTTGAACCAACTGTTTCTCCACTGTCGCCAAACGAGCTTTCGCTTACTGCGATCTGTATAACTTTGCGTTTTTTTCCTAGTTCTTCTTTCCTTAAATTCTTTTCTGCATCCATTTTAGTTCCTCCAGAGTTAAACTTTAGTACCCAGGGCAGGATTTGAACCTGCACGAGCCGTTGCTAATTCCGTTTAAGGTGCTGCATCTAGTCCTCACTCTTGGCTCTCTTCCGGAAGAGGCCATGCGTCTACCATTCCGCCACCTGGGTAAAATGTAGGGTCTCGCTACGACTCCTTCATTTCTGAAGGGCACGGGGCCTAACCGCCAGTCCCTACATAGCCTCCGATTTAGCTAGAATAATCGGTTTACATTCTGATCTAGCATCAGATAGCAGTTTTAATTCATGCTCAGGAATAGAGGGAGTATCCAAAGATACAATCCCCTCCGCCAGGGTGCTTTTTAAACCATCCCAAGGTTGGAGCTACTCTCTTCTCCCCGGCTTATTCATTATTAGGCCGCATCCTTTAGGATGTCCAAAGTTGAAGAGAGCAGCTTATTAACAGCAAGTTTTAGATTCAACTTCCGAATCCTGAGACTCGGGATTAGTTGCATTGAGATCGAGATCTTCAGTTACATCACCGATCTCTTCAATTGTTTCAACTGCTTCTTGAATAACCTGAGGAGTTTCTTGTTCCTCGAATGGCTTAAGTTGTTTCAGTTCTGGCCACCAAGTCACCAGCTCTCCCACTCTTTCTGCGGGGAGCCTTGGTCCTCTCTTAACCATTTTTGTATGAGCAAATTGCTCAGACCCTTTAGCTCTTCTGAGCTTAGGGATAACGATTCCATCACAAACAACTGCTTTGATAGCATATTCATCAGTCAGTTCATATGTTTTATTGCTCCCACCGATTGAGTAACTTATGCCTTTAATCCACACTTCTTGGCCTTTAGGATTAGATTCCCCTTTGGCCATGATAAAACAATCACCGGGGACAACATCTTCTGAGGAAATATTGGATTCAGGAATTATATCTCCAGATTTATAATGATTTGTTTCATCGGTAATGATCAAAACGTCCATATTTACCCTTCCTGTTGAGCAATGGCTTCTTCTTTGCTTTTAATATCAGAGCCTGACTCTTTATATCCAATGAGCCAATTCTTATGACCACACTCACATTCAACAAACAAGTGGCCTTTGTTAGATTCTAGATTCGCGAACTGAGGACAACCGATAGCCATCTGCTGGCATTTAGGGCTCTTACAAGCAACTGATACTTCAGAAAGCCCAGTCTCCTCGACAGAAAGAATTCCTTCGTTAAGCTTGTTAAATAAAGCAATTCTGTTTTGGAGATGCCGCTGCTTCTTCATTATTGCTTTCCACCAACGAGCAGCATTGGTAGTAGACAAATAGTCCAACATACAAGGTTTAAAATCATAGGTGTTCCATTTGCGAGAGAATCTTTTCCTTTCTGCTCCATTCTGATCTTTGTAGGTCGTGTATTCTGTACGATAAACGAATTCACGTTTCTCTGCCCATCGACGATAAGCATTCAGATCTTGCAAATTTGTAACACGCTCGAAGTGTTTCTGAAGAATAGAGATGGCCTTGCGCTCATCTTCATTTGTCTTGGTATTAAGCTTGATCCTCTCCTTCTGTAGATTGACCATCTTATAGATAGCATTCCATTGAGCTTTAGTAAGGAACAAATCCTTCAAGGCATTAGTACGTTTCTGTCGCCAGATAGAATCTTTCCACTTCTTGCTTTCCTGAATCAGCTGTCCATCTTTATAAACAGCAGGAACCTCTCCAGCTTCTCTATCAAACCATGCAAATACAGATTTGCGAATTGTTTCTTCGTCCTTTCCTTCCGCACGAAGACGTTTAAGAAGAACAGTCCTTTGTGTACTGAAGGCACTTTCATCTCCTGCAAGACTCCACTCACGAGCCAAATCCTTGTCATGCTGATACATGCCACGAATCTTGCCTGCGAAACCACCAGGACGTCCTCTCCTGACCTTCTCTTCCCCAGTCTCGGTATCAGTATAGATTTCTTCAACAACGCCACCATGGAGGGCCTCCATGCTCTTACACGAAGAGGCCTCAGCCAGCAATGTATAGAAGAATTCTTCTCTTTTACGTGCAGCTTCAGTTAGCGGAGATGTTTTGCCAGTCAGGATTAGTTCATGTTTCCTTCGCGGCTGAGAGTATTTGTACCCACAGTAGGGGGAATCCAGCCTGTTGCAAAGCTCTCGGCTAGCAACTTGATCAATCAGCTGGTCCATAGTAAGAACGAGAACTTCTCTCTCTTCATCAGAGTTGGTTTCAGCAATCTTCCCTACATATTCATCACGAATAGTAAGAATCTGCTCTCGAACATCTTCAGAGATATGGGGAACAATTGGTGTTGGCTCCTGAAACTCAGTTACATAGCCATCAGAATCATGTTCTTCTTCGTCTTCGCCAACATGCTGAACAGCCATATCTACTCTTACCATAGGAGAGTTGGGAATCAATTCTCCATTTCCTGTTTCGAGTAGTTCTCCCATCAGATCTTGGTAGTCTTCTGTGGTGTCTTCTCCACCGACAATCTGACAATCCTCCAGAAGCATCCTGATTGCACTGCGACCTTCGCCAAGAACATCAAGATCAGCTTCTGAATTATCAGCTCCCCATCCACCATCTTTTGCTTGTGTAATTGGATCCACTACTCTCATAATCTTATTATTGGCAACATGCCAAACATCAGGAGAATATAAGAGTTGTTTGAATGAATTTGGGAGTTCGTCCATTTTATCTGACGCCAAACCAGTTTGAATCTCACTCTGAACACTATTTAGGAGGTCAACATCACATGTAATGGCACCAGAATTCTCGAACTCTGTTGGTTGATATGGAGCACGAGAGCGATGGACAGTCATAGCCTTCTTCTGTTTAGGAGAAGCTTCTTTCGTCTTCCATCCGTCTTTGCTCCATGAACGCACGAGAACTTTGGTTGACTGAGCGACTTGTCTCATTTGAGACCTCCATGTCTTTGATTTAGGTTTGTTGGAAAGAGGACACCAGGATTTGCAGCGTCACCTGGCTAATACTTTTGGGTAGTGATACTAGCTTTTGCTATGTGAATATACCCTCTGTCATTAATTAAATGACTTTGTCTCACGTCAAGACCAGCTGTTTATACGCAGAGGTTATTGCAGGCCGAGGTCGTCAGGATCTGACGGCTCAGAATTAGCCTGCTGCTGGCTAGACTTTGGAATCCGTTCGTCAATCTCAGTACGAAGAGTCTCTGCATACTTCGTAATTGCCGCGAGCATTTGAGTACTTTGTTCATCATTGATGAGTTCTGCTTCAGTTCGCAGCACGTTAAGTACCCGATTAGCAGCATACTCAATTGGTTCATCTAAGAACTCTAGAGTATCTAGATATACTACTGGATTAGGATAGGCAATTGCATTGCCGTCTTTTGTCTTTCCAATATTCGGTCGATGTGTCAATCGTCCTCGCACTAGGACCTTTCGGCCTGCAGCTAGCCTCTTGAAGAGGTTCTGACTACGCTGGTCCTCCTGAAGGATGACCTGCACGACCTCACGTTGACGACGTTTCGTTCCGTCTTCAGAGGCGACCATTGCTCGTGTATAGTCTTCCGTGTGCATCTTGAAAGTCATGAAGGGAACTTCTACATGCTTCCCATTCCTTTCGCGAGTCTGCCATATGAGAGTTGGCTTCATACTGTCTGTCATGCCAATTGTGCCTTTTCCTTCAAATTTTCCTGCCATTTCTGTCTCCTTCTGTTTCCTGCCTGTCAATTTTTGACACGCTCTGTCTATGGTGGTATATTCCCACCTTTGTTAATTGATAAAGCACCATAATAATTAACAAAATATAGTTTTGCAATTATTTCCTAGTGCTATCATTTGGCCTTTCTCTTCGTCATTTTTCGTCTAGCCTGAGAAACGGAATCTATAGTTTTCTTGAGATCGCGCGAAAAATACTAGCAATAAGGACTAAGGGCCAAAGCGCTCCAAGAACAAGAATTGCAATTACATGAGTTGTTGTTGCTTCCCTATCGTGTTTTGCCATCACTGTATGAGCACGATTCATAAACAGCATGCCAATAAACATATAGATAAAAGTTAAAACATAAAGCATCTTATTCCTCTACTGTCTCGTAAGGAGATACCTGTTCTCCATCTACTCCATAGGTCAGATAGTTACTCATCATTGTGAGGGCATCATCCATATTTGCGAGCATAAGAATTAGTACGACTAATGTTAGCCACATCCCAATAGAGAAGGTTTCTGCTCCAATGATTAGCATACCGACTGGAGTTCCAATTAGAAACACCCAGCCTGCTAAGATAATTCCTTGAGGATCCCATTCCCCTCTCCACTTAATTCCTAATAGAGAGCCTACAACATGTGTAAACCCTCTAAAGAAATTAGAGATATATTTCACTAGGCTTTTAATTCTCATGCTACTTGTGACTCTGTACCGCTAAGAATACTAAATCCTACAAACAATGAGACTAGCACACCGATAGTAAGAACCGAGAAAGGCATAACAATCAGAGCAACAATACCCTCAGCAATAAGTTTAGCTGATAGTTTTGCTCCGCTCATGAGCTTACTAACTAACTTATATAGGATACTGTTACTGTGTTTAACAACCCTCTTTATTTGCTTCAGCAATTCTCTCATCTTCTATCTCCTTCCATGCATGAGCCTCTCCTC
>JAEORX010000011.1 GCA_016840685.1 Candidatus Thorarchaeota archaeon | reverse complement strand
GACGAGTAGAAAAGAGTCGAATCCCCCAAACCACGTCATCTCCATTGTTTAAAGTCAGATTCACGGGCACACAATGCTCTCGATAGAAGTCAATACGCCAACCACCATATCCAGAGATGTTACAAGGAGCAAGGTATAGAGTGTCATTTGGTCTTTCAATGGCAAAAATAGCCCATTCATCAGGAACTCCCTGTCGAGTAAGGTTCAATTGAGGATAATCCCTACACCATTTGAAATAGGGATTGGAATAAAGACTCGACCCGTTTATTGATTGGACATCTATTCTCAACCGAAATAGATCTTGAGAGGATGTAGCCTTCACACTAGCATTGTGTAGTACTATTCGAGCTGTTGAGCTTACAGAGACCTCTATGTGAATATATGCATGGACCAACCAGTGGGATACTTGAGCATTCAGTGTTGCTAAAGGTGCATCAAGGCTCAACCTTGCACTGTTATTCTCGGAGTTGAGAGTGGCTTCTTGTTGGTGGTTAAGTTGATCGAGATTTATTCCATAGTAATCGTCATAGAAAACCTGTAGTCTAATGTCTGCTTCACCTGAGTGAAGTGAGAAATCAGCCGAGAACTGAAGAGAGTCATAATCATCTAGAGGCACATTTATGCCATTCCAGAGGCTATATGAAACAGACGCCAGATCCAAGACCAGTCCCTGTTCATTCATCATAGTTTCTACTCTGTAGGGGTTGGGCCAACTCGGACTCCAGTCATATACCCATGAGGATGAGTCGGGAGAGGGAGTTTCATTGAGTAGATATGCAACATTTGTTGGAGCCATGCTGTCTTTTACCATTGTCTGCCCCGTGGAGCCGGTGGTTTCTACTTGAGTCAGAGTGACAACTGTACTGTTAGGTGCATAAGGGTCAGCCCGGTATATATGCGGTGTGAACAGAAACAAGACGAGTAGAAGTCCAGCTATAGAAATATCTACCAAGGTTGTTCTTGAAATTTTGACATCATCTTCAGAAGTGCGCATCAAAAAATCCCGGTATTACTTAAAGCGCAGACTGATAAAAAGATTAGCTAGGAAATTGGAGTTCTATTTACTTCGAGATGCTTTTCTCCATAGGAGAGAGATGCCAGATGATAGCACTCAGGGGGGGATAAGTGCTTTAAGCAGACTATCTGGAGGCAGGTCCTCTATGTCAGTGTGTGCTATCCACAAGCCATCTCTGGAAATAACACTCAAGGTTAGTCCTTCATTGTCAAGGCGAAGTAAATACTCCAAGTACTTGATGAGGTTCTGAATGAAATTCTTTATGTCTTCTTCAGATTGAGGATCGTCTTGCGATGGAAGAGATACCTCAACCTCGATTCTCCATTTGTCCAAAATGTCCGAGTCACGAACAGTGAGAATCCTCACCCACTCGTTCTGCCACAAAACACAGACGGACTCCTCTTCATTGGTTGAAGGCTGTTTTGACATGGCCTGCTTACATTTAAATTTCAAATCTGTGAGGGTCAACATGATTCAATACAACTCCTCAATAATATGTCACCTCACGACCATCCCATAACTAGTAAAAACTACCCGAGCCTTTTCTTGATTAACAATGTATAGAGTACGTCGCATATCGCCTAGATTTGGTACTTTCTCACATAGATCTATGTTGACCAGACGGTCCAATGCAAATGTGACGGTTCGAAGTGGAACATTGGCTTCTTTACTGATGACCCTTGGTGGTAGAGGGCCTCTATGTGTTAGAACTTGTAGGACACGAAGAGCACTTTTTGGTATTCTTATTGGAGGTTGCAAAGATATTCACCATGATAATAAGACAAATTTTGGTTTTGTATTCACGTCATGTCTTGGGTTCAGAATTCGACTTAGATGCCTAAGCTTGAACGCAATTATCTGAACAGGCAGCTTCCGAAATGGGTCATTCCCAAAAAAATGGCCCAAGACATTGTGTTTTTTAGGCAAGGAAAGTGGTTGCTCATGCTGTAGTGTGAGAGGTTTGTAGATAGTGAGTAGCGTTTGGACCAAGGCTAGAAAGAACACACCAGAGATTGATTGCGGTCTTTGTGGCTTTACCACCTGTGGAGCTTTTGCAAGGGCAATTGTGGTTGGAAGCGCAGAGATACCAACATGTCCGATTCTTAGTTTAGACCAGTATGCTTCAGAGAGAGAAGAACTCGAGAGTCTTTCGAGGGAGGTGAGGAATAAAGAGAGACCAGCCCCTGAACGACCAGAGGGGGGTGTACTCCTCTCAAAACCATGTATGGATTCTCCAGACCTTCTGATGGCCGAAATGAGAATCTTCAATGGTGTTATCCCTGGTAAGCCAATGAAGTATGGCGTTCTAGACCCCGGGATACTCTGCTGGTTCTTGGATTGTGTTTCATCCAGATATCAGGAAATGCGATGTAGTAAGGAGCTTGCTTATGCATGGGGAGATATGGAAGAGATCAAGGTCCATATACTCAGAGATGGGAGAGTGAGGATGCGGCGCGCAAGGGGGGCAGATCATGCCCTTGACTCGTTTAGAATTATTGAACGTACAGTTATGGGTGCAATCATCTGCAATTGCTGCGGTCGAGACCTTCTGACAGTATTGACCGGGTTGGTTGATTCTATAGAGGAGCACCATACCGTACTTAGAGCGGGTAGTACTGTACCACTCAATGAGAAGATGGTCGACTGGACCCCTAGAAAAAAGACCTATGACCTAAAGCAGGTTTCTCAGATGATTGACCTTGTAGACGAGCTATACTCCGAATTGATGAGCCGGCTTGATTTCTTGATTTCGGGTAGGTATGAAACCGACCATGTATCTGATGTTCGGTCGAAGATATGCCAAATCATTAGTTTCTTGAACGACCCTGAGATGCAAGGCAATGAAACAATATTCCTGAGAGGGCTCTCAATTGCCTTCTTCATAGACAATGCAATGCTTGGTCTCGATTCTTTGTATCGATTGCTACAAGATGGATTGGTAGACGAAACAATCATCACCAGACTGCTTGAAACATGTAAGAATCTGCCACTTCAGAAAATCGACTGGAAATCATTGAGTGCATCTGAAATGCTTTCACTTGCTCATGCTGCGAGAGTCGAGAGAGCTGTGAAACTCTATAGCTTGTGGAGGAAATAATAGTCTATGCCATTTTTCTCCAAGCCATGGGGGAAATGACTGACACATACGGTGTATTCTTGTACTTATCCAATAGAACTCGTGCTTGATCCAAATTCACATGGTACTTCGGACGGCGCATATCTTGTAGGTTTGGTATTCTACGTAGAATCTTCTCACTCAGCAATTTTCTAAGGGCAAAGCTCACAGTGCGAGGAGCCATCTCTAGCTTTACAGCAAGCTCCTTTGGGCACATTGGTCCTTCACAGATGAGTGTGCTTATGATTGCGAAGGTGCTCTTGGGAGTTCTTCCAGTTCTTAATGACACCTCTTTCAATTCTCCTTTTTTTCTACGATATAGAACCTACCTAGAACAGATATCTATCTGCGTGAAACCAGTGGGTTTGAAATCTACATGATATGCAGTGTGAGGAGCTGAAAACCGAAGTGGTTGTTGCGGATTTGAGACATTGTAGGATGAGAACAGAATCTCCCAAAACATATGAGGAACCATGTAGATTCAGGTATAGGTGAGTGAATTGGCAGGGATTGTGTTCTTCAGGACTACTATGCTCCAAGAACTAGTTGATTTCTATGTGAACGATATTGGGATGTATGTTTGGTTAGAACAGGAGGACTGCATAATTCTAAGCCAGGGTAACTTACTCCTAGGATTCTGCGACCGCGAAGTCCCAGAGTTAGAGGGAATGGTTACATTCTTCTACCCGACCAAGGAGGATGTCGATGCTATGTATGATATGCTAAGTCATATCGCCACTTCTCAACCTGTGGAGAATGAGAAATATCAGATTTACCAGTTCTTTGCAGAAGATCCCGAGGGACGAGCTCTAGAGTTCCAAGCATTTCTGCATCAGATAGAACCGATTGGATTCTAAAGCCCAATACTGGTCTTCTGCAGCTGACGAATTGAACCATCTGAACATCCAATATAGACAAATGATACATCGATGGCCATAGACAAAATTCTCGTTGCATCGACCTTAAGACATAGCTTTTCAGCCCAGTCTTTCTTGGCATAAACACGTAGTGTTGAGTCATCTGAAACAGAGTAAACAAATTGTGCGTCAGTCACTATTGCGTTCACATTATCAGAATGACCCTTGAGGACTGCTATGCAGCTCCAGTCCCTCTTGTCCCAGACACGAACCGCGCTCTCGAATCGTGGTGGTCGAGGTGATCCAGGTCCACCCCACCATAGCTCCCCTGATCCCGAATAGAGATAAGCATCGTCACTTGCCAGAGAGAGGACATTTGCATCATGACCTTCAAGAGAGATCACTTGGGTGTAATCATCTTGTGTGAAGACATTCGTGCAATCATCAATTCCTCCAGCATAGATGTATTTCTCATCAGCGGCAAGAGATAGTACAAAATGCCTCTGACCACTAAAAGATCCGACCTCGCCCCAATCATCTCTATTCCAGATGATTACCCTCGAATCTCCAGAACCAGAGTACAAATGATGCCTCTGTTGAACTAGTGTGAAAACTGTGCCCAAGTGACCTTCAAGACTCGTCTTCACATCAAAGTTCGATTTATCATAAACCTTGATGCTACAGTCATTCCAGACCGTTCCACCATACAGATACTTGTCGTCAGCGAGTAGGGAAATAAAATATGTAGTACCATGGTACTGTGCTTGCCTATAGAGGTTTAACTCGGGTTTCTTCAAGACTCTTATCAAACCCGACTCGTCTGTCGCATATAGATGCTGTTGGTCAGAAGCAAGAGCAACAGATGTTGACAGGGATGTCGGACTAGTAATAAGCTGGAATTTGAGGGTATTGAAAGGCGTATTGTGGTTAGTAATAGCTCATCCCTATTCTAGTTCAGTAGTATGGTGTTTATACATGTTATCAGGAATTAGGGCTAGGAATTAAAGCGCAACTAGGGTGTTGTGATCCACGGACCAACCAAGTTCCTTCGCTGTTTTGAAGGCTTCACTTGACTCATTGTATTTCCCAAGAATCCAGAGGAGAAGGCGGAGTTTGTTCCAGAGGTCAGGATTAGTCTTGTCAGCCTTTATCTCAGCCCGTACACCCTTCTCCAATTTCTTATACTGCTTCTTCTCATTACTCCGTATGTCATCTGCTCTTTTCAGGACCTCTTGAATCTGCTCGCTCAAAATCCCAATAGGGTGACTAAGGAATTCTTCAGGTCTATCACTTAGGAATGCATTTATTGCTGACTTGGGTGTGTCCTTCACTCTCCACAGTTCTCCCTTGACTAACTGATTCTCGTAATCATGCTGCATGAAATCCATTAGATCTGTCAGATTCTTCGTGACGGTATGATCTTCTCCAAGGGTCTTTCTACACCACTCTAATTCTCGGTATATAAGCTCAGATCCGACATGATAGAGAACGCTCGGTGTTGCATCCAGCTTCTTCAAATCGTTCATGAGATCCTTAACTGTATACAACTTCCTGTTAGGCAATTTAGCAGGCACTCCAGCTTCACCACCAATGATGTTTTCATAATTATCATCTTGATTGATAAATTAACTCAGCGTGTAGTTTTCCAGCGAGTCAGCGAGTCATTCATTGATTCTCTGGACGTATTTATCAATGCGAAACTTCCTTCTGAGACCATTTGCATTCATATAGCGTACTTTTCCGAAGATTTCACGTTCCTTCCAAGCTCTATCATGCTTTCCAAAACACCACGCTATACCCGCATAACCATTGGGATCTCGACCATCAAGTTCATACTTGTCATTCAATGTGACACAGGCACTATAGGCATCCTCTGGTGAATCAGTCCACTCGATTATTTTCTTACCCCAGTACATTCGCATGTAACCATGCATCTTACCAAAATTCATCATCTCTCTCTGGGCAGCATTCCAATAAGGGTCATGAGTATCTGCCCTTTCTAACGCACTGAGTGAGTAGTCATACTCCCGTGGGTCTAGTGCATGAAGATCCAGAGTGTCCTTTGCCCAATTTGGAAGACATTCAATATTGTCATAGTTCTTGTTGAAAAAGACAAAGTTCATGGCCAGTTCTCTTCGCACAATTAACTCCTCAAGATAGGACTCTCTCCCAGGGCTGCTTGTGCGCATAACCTCAAGTGCAATTTCTAATGGAGAAATCTGCCCAAAGTGCAAGTATGGACTCATGTTCGATAGACGGTCGAAACCAGGATCATTTCGTAGGGTTTCAAACACATCTAAATCATTCTGTATGAATTTCCTTAACAGTTTCTTTGCAGAGCTGGTTCCTCCTCTGTAGCGATTGTCTTGGAGTACATTATTTTCGATTCTTAGTCTGCTCAAGATGTCATCAATAACTGTGAGATCAAGACCTTCAGGTCCGTATCCCTCATCAGCATTCTTGACTCGTCGTTTCCTGACAGGTATCAGATACTCACTCATGACTCTGTTCATCTTTGGTCGGATTGTCCCAGCAGAGTATTCCTCTTTTTGAGACACAACTTGAATGGGAATTATGACATTGGATTCAACCTGTATCAGTGGACAATCAATAGAAGCAGCCACCTTTTGTCTCCATTGACGTTGAGTTCTCTGATAGTCTCGGTCAACAACGACCAAGGATGCATCTTTACTGAGAGCTGGTATTGCTTTGGTTGGGTCTTCTCGCAAAACACTAAAGCCAATTCCACGTTCCTTCAGGGATTGGTTTACCTCAGACAGCCCCTCAAGCATGAATCGAAAATGGGAGATATTGGCGCGTGGATAGTCATCGAGCAGGCAGAATACGGTGATTAGTGGTTGATTGTTGGAGTTCGATTCCTCAATTGCGTATTCTAAAGCATGATTGTATTCAGTCCTCTGGGATGCCTGCATCCAATACAGGACATACTTGCCCTTCTGGATGGTTTTGTCATTCAGTGCAATTAATCTGTCCGAACTAATCAATTCACTTCTCTCCTATGGGATTGTCCTTAATGAAGTGTTAGTTTTCTAGAAGGTTAATTCCCAGAGCATCCACTCAGGGAGTATCACAAAAAAGCGCACATACACAACGAGGGCAAGCACAACTAATGAACCAATGAGAACAGCCCAGTCTCTTCTCCTGAATCTGAGGACATTCATGTAGGTCCTGTTCTCGCTAGCACCAAACCCTCTAGACTCCATACTCTCTGCGATTGATAAAGCGCGTCTTATAGAAACAATAATCAGAGGAACGATGATGGGTACAATGTTTCGAATTCGTTTCAACAGGCTTCCCTTGTCAAGTTCAACACCCCGTGCTTTCTGAGCATCCATTATTGCATAGGCCTCCTGTCCAAGAGTTGGTACATACCTCATTGCCATACTCATGGCAAATGCAAACTCAAACCTGACCCTCATTTGGATGAGTGCCTGTGACAGCTCATCTGGATGAACTGTCAGAAAGAAGATAGAAAACGATGTCATCAGTGCTACAAGTCTAAGCGTTAGTGCTATTGAATGGGAGAATGGATTGGGTTGTGTGGACAATAGTGTATTGAACACAATGATGAAGATTAAAAGAATCGCTAGACCTCTCATACTTCTAGTCCATCGACGTAGCGACTTGGCTGCACCAATGATGGGAATTAGGCAGCAGAAAATAATCAGAAGGGGAATGATAGAGAGGAATAGCAATGAGATGACTGCCAGTACGATGGACATGAGCAACTTGGCACGGGGATCAAGTCGATGGATTATAGAATCCTGACGTGTGTATTGAAAAATCTCAAGGAACGACAACCTATCCACCCCCCAAGACCTTCGCTACAATCTCTTCCAAATCATCCATTAATGTAATTCTCTCAGGAACCTCTGGGAACATACTGTGAAGACATCTGGCAGTTTCTGTCAATTGCGGTCTGGTAAGAGAGCAACGTTCTATCACAGCATCGTTGCTCAGAACCGAGTTTGTAGGACCATCAGCAACTATTCTACCATCAGCCATGGCAACTGATCGCGGGAAGTTCTCAATCACGAACTCGATATCATGAGTGACCACAATCACAGCTTTGCCCTTTTCATTCAGGTCCACGAGCATCTTTGCTAGTTTATTCTTCTGAAGGGCATCTTGACCGATTGTTGGCTCATCTAGACAGAGGACTCTTGGTTCTGTGGCAAGGACTGAGGCGAGCGCGACCCGTTTTCGTTCACCTCCGGACAATGTGAAGGGAGACCGGCTCGATAGACCCTCAAGACCTAGATTGTCCAATGTTCTCGCACAGCGTATCTTAGCCTCTTCCTTTGGATACCCCAGATTATCAAGACCAAACAAGACCTCTCGTTCCACACTATCTAGGAAGAGCTGGTGGTCAGGATTTTGCATTACAAGACCTATCTCACGAGCTAGCTCAGCGACAGAGTAATGTTTCGCATCCACACCATCCAATATCACTCTACCCTGATCTGGACGAAGTAGACCATTGAGATGCTTCACAAGAGTGGTCTTTCCTGCACCGTTACTACCTACAATAGCAATACGTTCGCCTTCATCAATTTGAAGGGACACACCACGGAGTGCTGTGTACAACCCATCATAGGCAAAATGTACGTCTTCCAGGAGTATCATCTCTGTTTGACCTCCTGTACAAGTGTCGCTAGTTCAGCACCAGTAAGGGGTACTCTTCCAAGTTTGAAACCTCTGTCCCTCAGCCGTTTGTAAAGCTGTGTGGCTTTAGGAACACCCACTCCAATCTCTTGGCAGAGGTCCATCGATAAGACTTCACGAGGTTCTCCATCAGCCACAATGCAACCTTGGTCCATTAATATCACACGAGATGCATCCTTCGAAACCAAATCCAGACGGTGTTCGACCAGTACTACGGTCATATCACGTCTGTTCAGATCAGCAACGAGGTCTAGGATTATTTCAGCACTACGTGGATCCAGATTCGAAGTGGGTTCGTCTGCTATGAGGACTTGGGGCTTTAGAGCAAGAGTTGCGGCAATTGCCACTCGTTGTTGCGCACCTCCAGACATTTCGTGTGGGTGTTTTTCTCGTAGGTGTTCAAGGTCTAACATTTCGATGAGTTCCTCAACCCTCCGACGCACCTCATTCACTTCAACACCAAGATTCTCTGGACCAAATGCAATCTCTCGCTCTACATTCAATGTCACAAGCTGGTTCTCTGGCTGTTGAAATACCAGTCCAGCAATTGGTGCCAGCTCTGCAACATTGTTCTCTCTTGTGTTCTTGCCATCTACTATTACATTCCCAGAGATATACCCACGATGGAATTGAGGAACTAGGCCATTTATAGCTCTACATAGAGTTGTTTTTCCACACCCACTGGGTCCCGTGATGACCAGATACTCACCCCTCTCAATCTTGAGGTTTATCTTCCTAAGTGCAAGAGTATCAGCTCCCAGATATTTGAAACTAAAATCTGCGAACTCAATAAGGGACACTCCAGACATCCTCCTATGACGAACTCTCTTCATCAGTGCTGTGTTTTCCTTCTACAGCTACCTTAATGAGCTCTATTGAATGAACCAATGCCTTCTCAAGATTCATTGTTCCGTTGGCACCTGCAGCATTGGCATGCCCACCACCCTCGCCATCGATGATTTGCCCGAGGGGTTTCATCACATCGGATCCTAGGCTAATCCCGGTCTTTTCAAAGAAATCTCTTGTGCTGCGTGAGCTGAAACGCACAACTTTCTTCGATGGACTACCACCCACAATAGCAACATCAGCTCCGAGTTCAATCAATCCTCGACAGGCACTAGCCTCAAACGCATTTATCCGAGAAGTGGCAATAATCCAGTCACCAATGAGATGAACATTAACTCTTCCTGCCGCCTTCAAACGAGCAATTCGTTCGGACCTATCAGGTTTAGTCTGTAAAGATCTCAAACATTTGTTGTAATCTGCTCCTGCTTCAATGAGATCAATAGCAATCGATAATGTTTCCTTGCCAGCATAGAGAAATCGACGAGTATCGAAAATCATTCCTGTCAGTAGAAGATTAGCAGTATTTGCGTCAATCTGAATGCCAAGATCTGAATAAATCTTCACCATGATTTCACAAGTGGAAGACTTGTCACAATGTATTATTTGATGGACGGCAATCTGATCAATCTCAGGGTTCCGTTCATGGTGATCTATGACCAGGGTCTTATCAGGATTCTTGGCTATCTGTTGCATGGCAGGTCCAAGTTGGAACCAGCTGTTTGTGTCAAGGAGAACTAGGAAATCATGGTTAGATTCTGGTGCTGCTGTAACCTTTAAGGTCGATTCAAAAACCTCCAGAACCTGATTCGACAGTCGACTGATATCGTCAGCTACTAGTTGGGGTGTACCATCTGGATTGATTTTCTTGTACAGTCTAGCGAAAGCAACCATCGAACACACAGCATCAGGATCAGCATTCTGATGTCCGAGGATTAGCAAATTATCAGAGTCTTTGAGAAAAGCTTTCAGACTCACTTTTTCTTCATCTCCGCTAGCTGCTTCTCCACCCAATCAACTCCAATGCCTGTGGCTTCTTGTAAGAGGTCATCAAGTGAGTGCCCTGTGTCGAACAATTGGTCTATCTCAAGCTCAACCTCAAGGTCCAGCTGGTTGTCCACAAGTTCTAAGGTACAGCTAACAAACAATGTGTCAATGCTCTTGTCAGGTATCTTCTTCAGAATGAATTTGCTGATTTGTGCCTCACACTCCTCTGCGAGTCTTTCAATGACTTCCTCAGATATATCAGGAAGCCCAATACTCAGAATCGGACTCATTATTCTCACTGAAGTCGAAGATTGCGCTTGGATAACTCTAACTCAATCTTTGTCTGGAGTTCCTTGAGTTGTTCCGCAAGTTTCTCTGTCTGTTTAGATGTTGATGCGAGTCTCATCTCGATTGTCTTCTGGCGATCGTCTAGCTCTTCTACAATCCTAGGCTTCTCAACCTTGAACATGACCTGACCGACTGCCTTGTAGGTCACAGTATCATCTGGTTGTTTTCGAAGCTCTTCCAGAGTAGCTTTAACCTCAGTTAGCTCGGACTGTAGTGTTTGAGACATCGCTGTGAGAGTCTCGTGATTGCGGCGCATTGTATCGAACTTCTGAAGTTCCTGTTCCAATGCAGGGGGGATTGTCTGGGCCATTCTTTTTTCACTCCCTTATTCAGAAACAACTCGTTTCAGACTGCGCCCTCGGTGGAGTGACTTAAGCGTTTTGATTGGACTGCATTAGCTGACGTACTCTATTGATTTGATACAAGCAGAAACCCATGCAAGATAGGAGTTCATTGCTGCGCGGAGGGCTGTTAAATCCCCAGCTTCAACCTCGATGATTAAAGTTGTGTCCTTGATTGTCAACCTTGTAATCGCTCGATCAGAGGGACCAGACTGGGTTTCAGGTTCTAGTGCAGAGAGCAATATTATTGCTGTTTCTCTGGATTCGAGTGGAATTTCAATGACTGATTTTCCTACAACAATATCTGAACTCATTCTAGCAGTTTCTCCTTATTGATGTCACTCTAATCCTCGGACCTATTTCAACAGCTTCTGTAGAGTGATAATGTGTCCAAAGAATCTTTCCAGAAGGCTGTTCTTCCAACCAAATCATCGACCAATTCTCATCAATCTGGGCATCCACGGGGTCTGCTATCGTAAAGATATCAAGATTGAGGAATTCAGCCAACACCTCAGCGAGCTCTTTGGTCTTGTCACCGCTTCCAGATTTGATAAAGACTCCGGCAGTTCCTACTAGTCGCGTCTTTCTGGAGGGTTTGACCTCTCGCCGAAGTTGTGCGCTCTCAATCTTTATTGTGACTAAATCCTCCCCTGTGGATGATGTGAAAGTAAGTATCCCTGGATTTCCTTTCCACATAGATATGATAAGAGCGGCACTTGCACCAGATTGACCTACACGAGCTGCGAGTTCTGTAAGTCCCATTCCTCCGCGGTTGAACCTCTCGCTTTCTGGAAGAACCGTCCACAAATCACGTGCGAAGGACCTCACTCGATTGGAGGTCTTGCGAGAAGTTGTTATCAGTAGAGTGGGCAAGATAGTTCGGCCTTGAATCACTCATCTTTAGGAGCGGCATCCGCATCTTTCGAGCTGATGTTTTCTGCATCAATCACGACTTCCTCTCGCTCAACATTGGGAAGGAAATCAACAGCTTCTTCGATGTCTTCATCATCTCTAAGAGCAAGAAAGTCACCAGAAACCCTCTGTGCAATTGCTCTCTTCGCAGCTTTGCCTGCTTCGGTGAAGGGAACATATGCACCACCAGCAAAGAGCAGGTTGCATTTGCTGCACTCCCAAAGTCCCACAGCCTTTCTCTTCAAAGCTTTCGTAGCACACGAGGGGCAACGAGTAGGTTCCTTCCTCCGGTTATCAATGTCAAGGACTCGACGACGTAGCTTGGCGCCATACCTTGAACCATACCTTCCTGTGCTACCAACCTTCTTGGTTCGTGCCATTTTCTTGTCTCCTTGTAGTATTGACTTCGCTCCATTAGGAGGAAGTTATCTGCTGGAACCTATCAGTCGCCCAGCAGGTTTTCTTATTAGCCTATCTATTCGTGAGCGGAAAGTGGATGATCAGGATTCGTATCCAATCATCCGAATTCGTCTATTCTACTGATTTAACAGCCTCTTCAACGACTTTGTGGAGGTCCTTAGATGCCTCGAGCGCCATGTCCATAGCTTGGTCGATGAGTTCCATTGATATTGGACCAGATCCACCACCCTTCTGCATGGCTGTGAAGTTGTTGTCTCTGTCAATTGCCATTGTCAGCCTGCAATCTTGAACGAACTCCTCTTTCAGGATTGTGTCTAGAATCAAGATTTGGTCAATCTTTGCCACTGTGCTTTCAATAGCAACGTTCTTTATTGGCAGAGAGAGCAGTTCGCCTGTTTCAACAAGCTTCCCATCCTCGATAGTCATCTCAGGATACTTTGTTGTGAGGAGTGCTGCATTTACAGCTATAGAGGATGCATCAATAAGGTTGCCATCATACTCCATGGGGTACACATCTGCAAAGACCATGTAGACCTTCTTGCCTTCTACTATGCAGAGCTTTTTGGCATCCACAGTTTCTGACTCACGTACACCCCTGTCCACAACTCGTGCAAGTTCTATGGCATCCTCCTTCGGCGGACCAAGCTCAAAGAGTGGTGATGCGATGGGTGACATCTCAGCAGTTACCATTGTCACCCCCTCATCAGGAGAGTCAGGATATGGTTCTCCGACGAGTACCTTCACCCCAGCAACTACTGTGGTATCACCCAATTTCACAAGAGCAGAGCCCTCAGCCTTTGCTGGTACAACATTGACCTCAACCTCTATCTCACGATACTCATTGAAGGCCCTACCATCAAGCCGTTCGCCTTTCCTAAGAAGGTCTGAGATGAACTCTCGGTCGATGTGACTGATTGTTTCTGTACTGTAATCACCCATCTTACTCATCCTCCATTAGTTCTGCTTCTCCGAGATCTGTTTCCATATCATCGTCAAAGTCATCATCATCTTCATCATCATCTTCATCATCCATATCCTCAGGCGACTTCTTGACATAGGCACGTCTAAGAGATTCTTTCTGCAATTCATGAAGGTACTTGCATGCGTTTATTCCCATCTGCATTGCTTCTTGGAGTTCTTCACGATTGAAAGAACCGTCTTGCTGAAGGAGTGTCAGTTCCTCTGTAGTAGGGATGATTGCCATTGGAACGTCACCCTGACCATACTTGTCCTCTTCGTCGCCTAAATCAACAATAAGCTGACCATCTGCTTTTCCAACAGCCACAGCAGGTATCAAGCTCCTCATTGGAATTCCTGCATCAGCCAGTGCTAAGGATGCCGCATTTATTGCAGCACAGCGAGTGCCTCCGTCCGCCTGTATCACTTGGATGAACACGTCTACAACTGCCTTGGGAAATTCCTCAAGAAACAATGCCGGTTTTAAGGCGTTAGCAATGACCATAGAAATCTCCTTCTCTCTCCGAGATGGAGCAGGCCTTTTTCTGTCAGGGACCGAAAATGTTGCCATGCGATATTCAACTCGAAGGTACGCTCGGTCATTCAGTGTCAAGTGTCTTGGATGGAGCTCTCTAGGACCGTAAACAGCTGCAATGATGTAGGTCTTTCCTTGTCGGATTGAGGCGGACCCATCAGCTTGTTTGAGTACTCCAACCTTCAATTCAACTGGTCGCAGCTCATCAGGTCTTCGACCATCTACCCTTAAGCCCTCAGGACTGATCAGGAAATCAGGTTTTGTTTCAGGACTCATTCTTCATTCACTTCCTCTGTCTGTTTCTCTTCTTCTTCATTTTCCTCAACCTCAGCCTCGACCTCTGCTGATTCCTCTTCCTCAGGTTCGGGTTTCAGTTCAGGTTCTAGTTCTGGTTCAGATTCCGCATCCTCGTGGCTGTCCTCTAAGGATTCTTCGACCTCAGAAATATAGTCTTCCGATTCCTCTTCCTCTAGTTTCGTGGATTCCTTAATCTTAGCCATCTCTTCTGCAAGCATCTCACTTATTCTGTCAGTGAGCTTGGATGTGTGTGCTTGAGATTCAATGGTCCTAAATGCCGTAATTGCCAGCCTTAGAATTTGTATGCTGGGAGCGCGAATCCAAATACGTCCATTCTGACCCACCATTGTTTGGATATTCAAATGGTCTTTGATCATGTTGATCATAGACCCTCGTCTTCCAATTATTCGTGGTATTTTTGCTGGACTGACATTCAGAATCATTCCACCTTGTAGCACCCTAAGTCCTCGCCCTTTCATTCCAAGGAAGGGACCACTCACCCTATCAAAAGCAATCACTTCTGCAGCGATTACATCTCCAATATCCATGTATTCAGAGATGTCATCCGAGTAAGGTCTTCTAAGGGCATTATTTGCATGAAGGGAGGCACCGTAGGGGCCCCCTATGTCAACCTTCCAGTTGTTGCCTGCTACTTGAGTTATTGTTCCAATTACCAAATCTCCTTCCTTTGGGATGTAAGCACCCTCAAGAGCGACCACTTTCACCGTATTTCCTCTGAGTTCTGCTAGCCCAACAAGAGAGGAGAATATCTTGCCATCCTCACCATACGTACCAAAGGAGGCTCTATACCTACCTTCAGCAAGTAATTGACCAGGGACGACAACTTCTCGTTTTTGAAAATATACTGCCAATGATGTATTCCCTCATTCTGTAATAATTGATAATTTTCAACTGTCTATTCTTCATTCATGCTCATCTGACGACTTCTATTCTGATCTGTCCCTTCGTCAGTTTATTGAGCTCATCATAGAGTTCCTGTCTTTTTTGTGCAGGAATCTCAACTAGCCCAGTCCAGGAACCGTCTTGCCCCCATGACTCTGACTTGATTACGCCTGCTGTCGCCACCATATTGTATCCTTTCCCAGAGAAGGAAGCTGGTAGAGTGATTTGGAGTTTCGCACTCTCAAAAGAGATAGGAATGATAACGCGGAGGGCTTTCACAACTGTTGGAATCTGTTCGTCAACACTAATGAAAGGATCAATCCGCACTTTTGCTTCAGCTAAGGCTTGTCGAATTCTATCAGGAGGATGGGGATGGCTTGTTTGGGGATTCATAGCTCGTCTAGAGATATTGTCAATGATCAGCTCTGTCTTTTCTGCAATCAGCTGTTCTCTCTGTTCATGCGTTAATCTGAACTCACCCTGTTTGATAATTACTGGAGCAACATCAAAGATTTCATCAGATCCAAAAGCGTCTTTCACAAGAGTGTCTGTTGCACGTTCACCTCTTTTTGCATCCTCATAAATCTCGTATGACTTCAATATATCTTCGATAGGAATTTCCTCGCCACGTCTATACTCAAATGCAAGGTTCGGATCCACAAAGAGCTCGAATCGAAGGTGACCTTTCTGTATCCCAACTACTACTGCGTCAAGCTCAATCCATTTGTCACCTGTTTTTCGTCCAGATCCTCCACTCATTATTTGAGGGTCAACTCCTATCCTTTGTTGGCTTGGTAGGTTGAAGGAAGCCTTGAATCTTAGAACTCGACAATTTCTCGAATGCTCGGGATTTCACTGGTATCTTCGCAATCTCGACATTGTCAGCAGTCAGGTCCTTCTCGCTAGTTTCACGTAGAGAACCTAATGCGAGCTCAATTGCGCTGTTAAGGCTCATTTTTCTGTCATATCTTTCTTGGAGATATTCTCCAGATTTTGTAGCGCCTCTCCCAATGATTGAGGCTAAAAAGCCCCAATATGTGCCAACTGGATCTGTGACATACAATCTTGGTGACCCATCAAAATCGACTGCACCGATAATCATGGCAACACCATATGGTCTAGCTCCACCACCTTGAGTGAATTGTGCCTTAATATCACAGATGTGTTCAGCCAGTGCTTCAGCAGGGATTGGTTCTTCAAATGTAAGCCAGTATGATTGTGCCTTCACCCTAGCCTCAGCGATTAGCTTTCTCGCATCAGCCATCAATCCAGATGTGGCAACCCCAACATGTTCATCTATCATTGATATTTTTTCAACACTATCGGGTTCCTGCAGTGGTTGTATCTTCTTTTCAGCAAGAAGAATGACTCCTTCTTCTACAAGTATGCCAATTGATGTAGCTCCTTGTTCCACTGCTTTCTTTGCATATTCAGCAGCAAATATCCGTCCATCAGGACTGAAGATGCTGGTACTCATATCATACCCAGCGCCAGAGATCCCAAACACAGTATCTTCCTCCAAGAGGTCATCAGAACTCAACGGAAGTCAGAACTATTCCAAAGATTTGCAATCCAACAATTCCGATGAGTTGCGAGGACTCCTTTGCTACCAGCCTGAGGCATTCCTGCCACTAGGCTCTTAACCGAAGACCAAGACCTATGCACATAAAGCTTCTGGTAGACCCGAATATCCAGAAAGATGCATATGATCAATCCTGAAGGAGATAAAGGTATACAACAAAGCCAAGGGAAAGAACCACTGTTGCAGCACCAACAAAGAGACCAAACATTGCCGATGCCACGATGGTCATGACTATGAGAACAACAATGACCTCAGTCCACCCAGCACGAATGTTTGTTAGCATCAGTCTAAGATTGATAACGGTTACTGAAAGAAAGATAAAAGCCATGAGCATCACTAAGACTTCAATCAGAATTGTGAGTGCAGGGTTCAGTTCATTCAATGCTCCCACAGGGCTTGTTTCAATGATTTCCGGCGAAGACCAGGCCCAAAAAGCTAGACCTATGACAAAAAAGACTACTGTTAGTAATACGGTAATAATTGTGGAGCGGATCATTTCACTTCTTTCAGGGGTTTCATCGCTCACTATTCTTCACACCGACCTAGGAACCCGAGGATTTACGTTTCACTCTTAAACATACCGACCGAATCAACGACATCCACCCAATTTACTCGTTCGAGATTGAACTAGTCGTTGTGGTTGTGTTTGTGCAACTGACCAACTGTCACTGACTCTTCAAAGCTCTTCGCAAGTACTGGCGTATCAGATCCATGTTCTTCATGCCCAATATGTACCCGTTCCTGAATCTTCTTTATCTGGAGAGCCAAGACATATGATAGCGCTGCTAGTATTCCTGCAATGGCACTTGGAGAAACAAAGACTAGAAATGAGGTGGTTATTCCAATAAGTTCCGCTGCCAGGGCAATAAGAAAGACAGAGAATATGACTCCACGAACTGATTTCACAATCTCATTCGATGCCGCTGCCGGCGCGACCATTATGGCATAAACCAGAATCGCCCCCACTGCTTTTGTGGCAAGAGCTATAGCCAATGCGGATATCACTAACATCAGATAGTGATAGGCACGAGCATTCATGCCATGCGCAGCTGAACCCTCTATGTCAACGCTGACATAGACAAACTCCTTGTTGAATAAGAGTGTGATGAATCCCAGAATAACTGCAGTGCTTGCTAACATGATGACATCAAGATTGTTCAGGAGAAGGATGTCACCTATCAGATAGCCCCATATCTGAGGAACACGATAAGGAGGAATGTAGTACATTAGAAAGACTGCAAGACTCATTGAGAGTGCAAAGGACACACCGACTGCGACCTCCATTTTCTGTGCCACTCCTGACTCGCCTGCATAACCAGTGAAGACTGCCACAAGAACACTGAATAGTAGTGCACCAAGAATTGGGTCAAACCAGGGAACAAGGCCAGAGTCCTGTAGAAAGATACCGAGCGCAGTTCCACCGAGAGCCGCGTGTGCTACACCTGATGCCATGAAGGAGAGACCTCGAAATACAAGGAATGTACCACTTGCAGCAGCTACAATTGCTATCAGTATGGCTGCGATAAGAGCTCTCTGGAGAAATGGACTGTCCAAAATCAATTGGATTATCTCAATCATGACGATCAATTCCTGAGTCTCTTGTCATGCAATAACGGTGTCCTGAATGCTCCACAATTCTAGCGGTCGGTCCATACACCTTCGTTATCAATTCAGGATCCATCACTGTACAAGGTTCACCAATCCCTACCACTGTATTCTTCAGAAGCAAGACATCTTGAACCAGCGTGTGAATTGGGTTGAGATCGTGAGTCACCATAACGATACTAACATCATTTTCCTTGTGATACCTGCCGAGAGCCTCAACAATGAGGTCCTGACTCTCAACATCAGTACCTGCCAATGGTTCATCCAACACTAGTATAGAACCTTCACTAGCTAGCGCCCGTGCTACCAAGACCCTTTGTCTCTGTCCGCCTGAGAGCTCAGGGAAAGGACGATCCCATAGATCTAACATGTCTACTTGCCTTAACGCCTCCTTTGCAGTTTCAACATCCTTTACAGAGGCAAACCTAGGAGGCATCTTCTTGAGGAGTCGACCCATCAACACAATGTCTTTCACTTTCATTGGAACTGAAAGTTCTATCCGATCTCTCTGAGGTACATACCTCACCATTTTCCTGATTTTCCCAGATTTCTTGGTAGCATCGAGACCATTCACCTTTATACTCCCCTTGAATGGCTTGATTAGCCCCAGAAAGGTCTTAACCAGTGTAGATTTGCCAGAGCCATTTGGACCTATAATAGCCATGAAGCTCGGAGAATTAATCTGAAAAGTAACATCATGGAGGGCAATCTCACCATTGGGATATCTCACCGCAAGATCTTGTGCCTCAAGAAGTGGAACAGTGGTGCTCATTAGTGACTCCCTCCAATTAAACTAGCCTCAACTTTGAGGACTTTCTTTTGTGCACGAAGTTTCTTGAGAAAGTCACGAACAATTTCTGCTTCAGCATTGACAATCATCACTTCAATACATCTACCATCGCTAGTATGAGAATGGATGGTCGCAGTGAGATATTTCTTGAAACTGTGTTGGACAGCCCTTATACTGTGTCCCTGTCCCTTTGTATAGTAGAGTGCAATGAGTACTGCTGTGACAGTCCCATTTGCACTCTCGATGTCCCGATGCTGTGATAGAAGGGCTTGAATAGCATGTCTTACAGCATCTGATCGATTTGAGAACTCACCTTCGACGAGAAGTGATTCAAGCTCCTCTAGGTCATAATCAGTCATAGATACAGCAACGATGGGCAATGTCCACACCTAAAACACTCAGTAGTTAGTAACTATTTCTAAAATCTTATTAAGAGTTTGGATAGATGATGCTTGGAAGCGGTCCATCATGCAGAGGAAGATGACACTGGTCCCTTTGATACTGTTGCTATTGCCACTCGTAATGAGTGGAGTGACAATAGAGGTTCGCGCTCAGATCGTACCTGTCAATAGAATAGCTGTTTCAGTGTCCTCTCTCGCAGGCATAGTAAGAGAGGTGGGTGGCTCTTTGTCCAGTGTGGATGTTCTGCTAGAACAGGAAACGGAACCTCATGCTTTCACATTGACCCCAGATGTCCTATCTGTAGCTGAAGAAGCAGACTTGCTTGTTTTCACAGGTCACTTTCATTGGGAGGAGGAATTGGCGAATCTGACATCAACTCCATTCATAACATTCCATAGTCCTGATGCTTGGGAGAACTACGAAGAATATGGTGCTATGTATTCTCCAATGCCAGGCGGTGAAGTGGAAGAAGAGGAGGGGCATGATCATCAGGGAAATCCCCATGGATATTGGCTATTGCCTAGAAATGCACTAGCAATAGCCAATGCCACTTGCAGGGCACTTACTACTCTTAACAGCAGCTATGTGAATGATTGGACCTCGAACTTTGATAGGTTTGCGGATTCAATAGGCGAATTGGAAGATTTAATCACATCACTTGATGAAACATATGGGTTCTCTGAGATGCGTGCTGTTGTGGTCTTTCCCACTGAAGCATATGTAGCAGAAGCGTTTGGGATTGCTACAGATGCTGTCCTTCAGGTTGAAGACATTACAATCTCTGGTGCTAAGTTGGTGGATGTTCAACAAGCAATACGAAATGGAAGCATCAACCTGATTATTGGTTCTGATGTGGCTAAGTTCAAGACTGGTGGAGAGTTTGCATACCAGCTCCAAGAAGACTATGGCGGTATTCTGATCTGGTGGCAGACTGTCTTCTATGCGGAGTCAGATTACTTGTGGATGATGAACTATAACTTGGGGGCTCTTGTTTCAGGCATTGAAGGGGTATCAGGGAACACGACAGATAACACTGTAAACATTGGTCTTTTGGCCCTCTCAGCTGTCCTAGGCGTGATGATTGTCATCGAGTCAGTACTACTAGTAATGCGTGCCCGAGCAGATTAGTCACTGAACCTCTGTACCCAGTCTCATATTATATACTGCAAATTCCAACTCGGTCAATTCATCTTGAAGTATCTTATACTTGGTTTCAAACTCATCTACGCCGATTATCCCTGCTCTCTTATCAGCTACCAACTGCTTCAAAGCTTTCTGACGTTCGTGAATCTTCCTCTTTAGAAGCTCCCACTCATCCCTATGGGAGGTAACAGAGCTCTCCCAGCTTTTACTTGCACCACTGTCTTGTTCTAGCTTCTGCACTATGTCATCCAGTGACTTCTTGATGTCCTCGGGCTTGCTAGATTTCTCAGATTCACGGTTACTCAAGACATTCACCATTCTTGGTCTATTGGAGTCATTATCGATATATGCCTTCAGTATGCGCAGTAAACGACTACTGAAAGAAGATAGAGAGGAGTGGAATTACAGGCAATAGGAGCAGGGTACCAATTGTAACAGTTGTCGATGCAATCTCGACATCTAAATCAAAACCTGACGCATAGACGACTGCTAATATAGCAGGGGGCATGAAAGATTCTAGAAAGAGGACTTGCACTGGAATTAATGATAGCGTTGAGAGGAGGATTATCGGTAGCATAAGTAGAGGGATGATGAATTGACGGATTACTACAACATTCAATGCAGTACGTACATCGGTTAGAGAGAATCTGACTCCCACACCCAGACCGACTGAAACTAGTGCTAGATATGTGGTGATGGGTGAGTTGTATGAAAGAATCACAACCAAATCTGTTGGAAGGGCGATACCGAATCCAACAAGGAAGAGTGCAAGTATTGCAGCTAGAAATGGAGGGAAGATCACTGCGTCTCTGGCAATCTTCCTCCAACCGGCTTCTGGTCCCCCAAATGTTGCTCCCATAACAGAGCCAAGGGTCACTAAGAGAATCATCTGTGTGAGCGAGAACATGACGACAAAGGATATTGATGTTGGTCCTAGGAATAGTAATGCCAATGGAAGGGGTATAAACAGAGCATTGGTGAAGGTTGTACAAATGAAGAGGGACCCTTTGGTTTGGTCGTTGAGTTGGATTCCTCGAAGTCTTAGATATAGCAGAACAGGGCCTAGTAAATGAATCATCAATGTAACTACGAGGAAAATTGGAATCTCCACAAGAGAAGTTGGGGTTGATGTGAGGAGAGCATAGAAAATCAAGATTGGAACGAGGACATTAATGAGCAATGCATTGAGATGTTTGTTGAGGACTTGTGCCTTTCCAGACAGATGAGCAATTAGATAGCCTATTAGTATGAAACCATAGAATAACGCTAGCTGAGTGAATAGACCATCAACCGTCTGAATTACAACCACCAAGCTCTAGTGCATTAAGAACTACGGAATAAGCTACCGGATTAGGAACTATATGTCAATCAATTCTAGTTCCTCAAGGGCTTTATCAGAGGGTTGGCCTGTCTTTCTATCCCACTTTCTGTAGTTGTAGTACTCATCAAGCTGACCATCGACATCAGGGACAAAGTCATCTGTGACACTCTCAGGATGGGGTTTCAATAGTGGCCCAGGAAGTTTCTCGTCATTGGTCCTGAGACCACATTTGAGATTGAAGAGACGTTTCATTGTGACCGATCTGGCACCTATCTTTAGGATGTCTTCAAGTCTGTACGAGGTTCCGACTGCGAGGTTTAGCAGTTCAATGATTGTTTTTGGAGGGACTATCGCAAAGTGGCACATTATCACACAGTCAAAGAATGCGCGAAAGTCCTGCGCTCGGGCTGCAATCAATCCCTTGTCACCATTCTCTAACCGGTCTCCACTGATGATGCCAAGTTCCCTCACATCAGCGCCCATGTCCACACTATACATGTCACCCTCTAGATGTGATGCACCTCGTGATGCAATGGTATAAACTGTGGCCATCCCTGAGAATGCCCGTGGGTCATGGTTGGGTATCTCCATTCCTCTGACATGAAGAACTAGATCCTCAGCAGAGTGCCTTTGAGCGACAGAAACAGACCCCTCAGCCAATAGGTCACCAACACCCTCCCTTCTAGCAATCGCATGTACTGTATCAATCACGCCATCAGGGTCCCCCCATCGAAAACCATAGTCTGCCTTTCCAATATCACAGAGATGTGTGGAAAAGGCGATTGTACTCCCACAACTGATTGTATCCATGCCATATTGGTTGCATAGATCATTCAATAGCGCGATTTTCTTTAGGTCAGCAATCAGTAGGTTTGATCCGAAAGATGCAATTGTTTGATACTCAGGACCACCTATGTCCTGTAGACCATATTCTTCTATTGTAACCTTCCTGCCACAACCTATTGGACATGAGTAGCAGGAAGTCCTTCCTGTGAGGATCTCCTCCATCGACTTTGCATTGATTAGGTCTCCATCTTCAAACTCAATCTCTTGGAAGTATTTGATTGGCATATCATTGAACATCATGCCAATGTCCACATACATAGCCGTTCCCTGCTCGCTGAGCATTGTCATCGCTTCGCCAAGGATTTTTCTCGATGTCTTGGCTAATTCCCGAAATTCCTCAGGAACACGAAGAGGGACCTTCTGCCCTCCTCCGACTGCAATGGCTTTGAGGTTCTTTGAGCCCATAACAGCCCCAAGTCCACATCTTGCAGCAACCCGTTCATCAGTCACGATGCCTGCAAACTTGACTGAATTCTCGCCAGCTGGTCCAATGCAACAGACTTGCACCTTTCCAAGTTGTTGTTTGAGGGTGTCTTGTGTCGGTCGGGTCATCTCGCCCCAGAGATCGGTAGCTGAGTGGAATTCGCCATGTCCACTATCAATGTGTAATGTGACTGGTTTTTCGGAACGTCCTCTGATTAGAATTCCATCAAATCCAGAAAACTTGAGAGAAGCACCAAAGTGACCTCCAACATGTGATTCACCCCAGAGACCGGTCAGTGGCGATTTTCCACACACAACATGACGACCTGTGCAGGGTGCAAGCGTTCCAGTCAGTGGGCCAGTCATGAAGAGTAGTATATTTTCAGGACTTAGGGGATCGACTTGAGGGTCAAGCAGCTCATAGAGGAGACGTGATGCATAACCACTTCCCCCCAGAAAACTAGTAGAGATGGATACATCCGTTTCAAGAGTGCCTATGTCACCCTTTGACAGGTCCGCAACTAGGATATGACCCATATACCCGGTCATATCATCACCCTTAGAACTCCCGCATCATCATATAGATATCCTGTTCATCCTCGACCACATCTTCGGGAAGTTCTACTGGTTTGCCTATCTGTCTTGCAGTGGTATAGATCTTGCAGGCGCGTTCCAATAGAATTGAGAGAAAGAGCGCATCCTTGAGGGTCTTTGCCACACAGACCGAGCCATGATTTGCTATCAGTGCTGCACTTCTATCTTCAAGAACTTCAAGGACATTCTTTCCCAGTTGTTTTGTTCCGGGAATAGCATACTTACTGACTCTAACATTAGCTCCCAGTTTGGGTACAATCTCGTCTATTATTGGCGGAAGAGGTTCATGTAGAATTGCCATAGATGACGCATAGAGACTATGTGTATGGACAACAGCCAACGCATCCTCGCGGTTGTTGTAAATCTCAAGATGCATTGGTGTTTCGATACTAGGATTCCGGGTCCCTTCCACCTCATTCCCTTCTAAGTCAATGACCACAACATCATCGATGGACATCTCTGTATAGTGAACAGAGCTCGGAGAGATTACGACATGGTTTCCGACTCTTAGACTTGCATTTCCAGACGACCCAATGACTAGGTCGTGTCTAAGCATCTCCAGACAAGTATCAAGCAGTTCCTTCTTCTCTTTCTCGTACATTTCAGTCACCTACACAACTTAGCTCATTCCATTTTGCATAGTATCGATCATACAGCGAAGCGCGGTCATCAGGAGTATAAGTAGCTCTCCAATTGACCATTGCCTTTATAGCTTCGTCAATCGAGGAAAAGCAGTCAGCACCTTTCGCAGCGCAAATTGCTGCACCCAAGAGACTACCCTCATACTGAATGGGGGCTCTAACAGGCTTGTTCAACACGTTCGCAAGGAGGTGCGGCCAAGTTTCGGACCTACTCAATCCCCCAATTGTTTTCACGCAAGTCGGTTGGCCATATTCCTGAAGTTGTTCGACATTTCCACGGATAGCGAATGCAACATTCTCAAGAACTGCATGGATCATTCTTGCCGAATTGAGAGGCGTGACCTGAGGCAATGCGGGTTGAGGAAAGACCATCCGAGCTAACTTTACATCCGTAATTTGCTGACAATCCATTACACTTGGACCAAGAGTGACAGACGTTTCGTCGCTTCCTGGTGGTATCTCTTTCACCAGATTATCGAGATTCTCAAATGTGGCCTGTCTGCATTTCAGGGGGTTCTCCGCTCGCTCGCACAAGAACCTCACCGCCCACTCCAGGACTGCTCCGGTCAAAGTTGCATTGCTCTCAATTGCCCACTGGCCTTTCTTCATATGAGCCCCAGTCCATATCTTCTGGTCTGGAACACAGAGATGACTGTCAAGAATCATCATCACTGGAGTTGTGCTTCCAGCTATGACAGTGATTTCATTGACTTTCGAATCGCTCGCCAGAAGGGCGCAATGTGTGTCAGCACCAGCCTGCACTACGGGGAGTCCTTCTGGTAGACCACATTCTTTCTCAGCTTTAGACGTGACTTCGCCAACAACTTCACCAGCATCATGGATTTCTGGTAAAATTCCAAGGTCTATGTCAAGGGCGGAGGCGACATCTTTGCTCCATGTGTTGTTTCTCACATCAAGAAAACCAGTGGCGCTTGCGGATGATGCGTCTGTAACACAGGCACCAGAGAGGCGATAGGTAATCCAATCGCAGATAGGTAGCAAATGAGCAATTCTCTCATAGAGATCAGGCTTTTCCTCCTCAAACCATGCAAGACGTGATGGGGCAAACATCATGGGAGGCCAGCAACCAGTGATTTCATGATAGGTTTCACCAAGAGTTTCATCAATCAGATACTGAGTCATAGCTCCGCGTGCATCAATATTGGGGCAGCCATGCAGCTCGATTCCATCTGAGTCGAGGAGGACTAGACCATGTCGTTGACTGGTCGTTGATACAGCCTTGAGATCAGTTGTCCTTATCCCTGAGTGCTTGATTGCACCCTTGATGACCTTACAAATGAGCCGCCAGAACTTGGATGGCTCGAATTCCTTCGCAATCTCCAACTCAGGGGGAGTGATGTAGTCCCATGATGTCCTTGATATCCCAGGAGAATCTCCCTTGGTGTCAACAATCATACACCGGACACCCGTTGTACCAGCATCAATCGCGGCGACTACCATGTTCATTCCCCTAATCATAGATTTCTGGGTTGAGGATATTCGGGGGTTTCTCACCTTTAAGGAAAGCTAGGATACTCGTCACAATTTGCATGGTCTGGCGTTGAATGGTTTCTATTGTGTTTCCACCCATGTGTGGCATTACTGTCACGTTGTCAAGCTCAAGGAATTCATTATCGCTATCCACTGGTTCCATGGAGAAGACGTCTAGACCAGCTCCTGCAATGATATCCCTCTTCAGAGCATCGAGCAGCGCATATTCATCAGTTACTGAAGCCCTTGCTGTATTAATCAAAATAGCAGAGCTCTTCATCTTAGCAAATTCTTTGGCACCCAACATCCCTCGGGTTTCTTCAGTGGATGGACAGTGTATAGTGACTATGTCAGAACTACTAAGGAGTTCGTCGAGTTCAACAGCTCTACCACCAACTTCACTGATCTTAACAGGGTCAGCATATGGGTCCAGAATGAGAAGCTCGACGCCAAAGGCGCGTAGGCGTTTTGCCACCTCAAAACCAATCTGACCGAGTCCAATGATACCGACAGTCTTTCCGAAGAGCTCAAAGCCCATCAGACTTGTGTACATGTTTGCAAAGTCCTTGAAGTTATCTACAAAGAATTCGTTCCCAAGGAGTCGCTCTGTTCTCACGATATTCCTTGCCTGAGCCAACATCAGTGCAATCGTGTGTTCAGCCACTGCAGTAGTGTTTCTGCCAGGTACAGCAATGACTGGTATTCCTTTCGCTTTGGCTGCTTCAAGAGAGATGTTGTTGGGAGACCCTCTGACAGACCCTATCAACTTCAGATTTGTCTGGTTGATGATCTCCTCCTTTATCTCATCACCCTCCACAATGACTATGTCATACTGCCCCTCGTTGATTTGCTGTAGGAGAGAATCACCCATGTGCAGTTTGCCAGTTTCAAACCAACTTTTATGATCAACCTCGAGACCAGCAGCTCGCAGTTCCCTAATACCAGACTCTGTAATGGGTGCAGTTATGAGAACACGCACTTCAGATTACCTCCAACTTCAAAAGAGGACAGTGTTGTTTTTTCCCTTTAAAGGTTCAGCGAGTTGTTGTGATTCAGGCTAGTTTGCAGCGCAAACCACGATGTCGTTCAAAGATTGTCCACTTCTTATATTCATTCTATGCACAGACATACTCGTGATTTGCAATGTCTGAATCTGCAATAACAATATCAAATCTAACAAAGAGGTTCGGTGATCTAACAGCTCTTGACAACCTATGTCTTGAGATTGGCTGGGGTGAGCTGTTCGGTATCCTTGGACCTAATGGTGCTGGAAAGAGTACAGCAGTAAACATTCTCAATACTCTTCTAGAGCCAACCAATGGTTCAGCAACGGTTGATGGACATGATGTAGTCTTTGACCCAGAGAATGTTCGAAAAGTGATTGGTGTCTGTCCTCAGGAACCTGCATTCTATCCGCATCTAACAGGTAGAGAGAACATCACTCTCATGGGTGATATGCATCTTGTTCCTAAAGATGTTCTCGAGAGTAGGGTCAGTTCCATAGTTGAGAAAATTGGTATGGAGGATCATATCAACAGACCGGCAAAGGAATACAGCGGTGGAATGATTCGTAGGGTCAGTATGCTAATGGCGTTAGTCAATGACCCAAAAATTGCTCTATTAGATGAGCCTACTGTCGCAATGGATCCTAAATCCCGAAGAGCAGTCTGGGACTATATTAGAGAACTGAGGATGCAGGGTAAAGCCATCATTCTAACAACACACTACATGGAAGAGGCTCAGGAGCTATGTGATAGAGTTGCTATCATTGACGAGGGCAAACTGATTGCACTTGGACCTCCGACAGACTTGATGGAAACATATCAAGCTAAGAACCTAGAACAGGTCTTCCTGAAACTAACAGGTAAGAAACTGAGGGAGGATGTATAGAGATGAATCTAAGAAGAATAATAGCTTTAATGAAGAAAGACCTGAAGAAGACATACAGAGAACCAGCTGTTCTTTTTCTTCTGATAATATTCCCCATAGTATTGACCATCATCTTTGGTTTTGCCTTTGGTGGAATTGGAGATGGAGGAACTACAAGTTTTGACGTAGGGCTCCTTAATCTAGATGCCACAAGTCCGCAAGCTGATTGGAGTATGGCCTTTGTTGACAATCTCACGGACTCCGAGGTCTTTGTAGTTCATGCGTATGAGGATAATGCAACTGGTCAGTCTGCCCTTCTAGAAGGTAACCTCGATGCATTCATTGTCATTCCTGAAGGGTTTGGGGATAGTATAGTGTCATACTATGGATCTCCTATCGATCCTAGTTCTTGGACAAATACTACCATCGGACTCTACGTTGACAGTGGGTCAATGATAGCAGTATCAGCGGTTCCTCCTCTTGTTCAGCAAGTTCTGATGAATACAGTGTTTGGGAGTGATACAATGACTCTGAATCTACCAATTGAGATTTCAAGTCCTGCATTGGTTGAATCAAGCACGTTCTCTCAATGGGACTTCATGGCTCCTGGCATATTTGCATTTGCTTCAATTTTCCTGACAATGATTGTGGCTCAATCTATGACTTATGAACGAGATGAAGGTCTCTTGAAGAGACTGCGAACCACACCGGTTTCATCAGCTGAATACATGGTCAGTCAGACTCTGACCTACATGATCATAGCATCTGTTCAGGTAGCACTTGTACTAGCCGCTTCATTCGCTATAGGATATAGACCCGCAACTGGACCAGCAGGAATTGCGTTCACCTTTGTGATCGCTTTGGCATTCTCCTTGGTCGCAGTCGGTTTCGGGCTGATTGCAGCATCCATATCAAAGTCTGCAGAAGTTTCAACAGGAGTGAGCTTCGTATTCATCATGCCGCAGATGTTCTTTGGAACGTTCATGCCATTGGGAGGCGCAACCGAGGTTATTGCACAGTTCATGCCTAGCAAGTACCTCACCGATGCAGTGACTACACTATTCCTCAGAGGCGCACCGATAACAACACCTGTCATCTGGACTAATTTAGCGATTGTGTCAATTCTTGGCTTCCTACTAGTGGCTGTAGGAATCGTTCTGTTCGAGAGGTTCGGTTCTCGCTAAGAGTCCCACTAGGGACTCCACTCCTTTTTTTCTAGTAGATTTATTATGGAGGTTTTGAAAGTGAATTTGTTGTTCAATACTGAGGTGATTGTTTGAATCAAGAGAATGTTCCTTCAGATGAAGATATGCTTGAGAAAGCAAAACAGCTACTTCTGCTAACTGACCTCATTGATAAATATCCAAAGGTAGTAGCTCGTAGGGTTTCTGGATTGGTCTACCTCATCATAGCTGGAGGAATATCTTTTGCTACCCTAATCTATATGTCTCTGCAAAATGCTCTTGGACCTATTGATCCAGTACTTGTAAATCTTGGATTTGTCGGAATAAGTCTATTCTTCTCATGGCTAGTGGCTTTTAGACTAGTAATACCGCTGACTCAATCATATCCAAAAGAGCCAGAACCAAAAGAGGGACAAAAAGCTCCCTTCGTGGTGTGGGGAGTTCTTGCAGTTGCTATCGTGACTGTTGCACTGATGACATTCTCAACTGACAATGGTCTCTTTTTCATACCTATTTTACAAATTATTATGGGCACTGGTTTTCTTAGCAACTATATTCTTGGAAGAAAAAATGTAGAGGCAGATATCTTCACACGAGAGCATCTTTACCTTTCAGTTGCAATTTTCCTCAGCGTTATACCGATGTTTCTGATTCTAGAAATTGCTTATGTCTTACTGATAGTTGTTGATATGGGAGGAATCTATGTGATGGGAATCTATATGCTCATCACAGCTGAACGACTTCTTCTAGAGAGTAAAAGGCAGGGATAGAATTGAGCCTCGATGGGGACCTCCTATCTGCATTGATAGGACTCATGGAAGAAGACCGTGAAACCATGGTCCCCACTCGACTATCTGTTCTGGTCTTTCTCTATTTCACACAACATGCAACATTTCCAGTTCTTCAGAAGAAACTCGGTCTTACATCGGGGAATCTATCAAGCCATCTTAGGAAACTGGAGGAACTAGGCCTCATTCGGATATCAAAGAGATTCGTTGACCTCAAACCCACAACCTTCGCCGTCCTGACCAAGGAAGGAGCTGAGCAAGTGAGGAGTCAAATGGCCAGAATGCGTGAACTCGTCTCGATGGTTGTAGATAAGGAAACCAAATCAGAGAAGTAGTTTCTGTAACTTCAGCAAATCTGGCACTTCGCCCTTTGTCTTGAGCTTGCCAGCTGAATAGGCAGCCATTGGGCTCTCTGTCTTCTCAATGATTGCGAAGAACACTGGAGAGTCCATTGTGACCTGAAGCTCAGCCTCTGTTTCTCCCTCCGCTACCTCGAGGAGCTTTGCATCCCCGATTTTCATGTACATTTTGGCATCAAGATCAGGAAAGATGAATTGAAGTGTCTTGTTGTATTCCTTGAAGCGGCGCTGGATTTTAGGATCCTCAAAACGCTCTCCCAGAGTGTGCAGCATTTCTAGTATTTTGTCTTTGGTCATTCTGACATCGGTTCAAGAGAGAACATGGGTTGAGTTATATCTTTCCAAGATGTAAAGAAAAGAAGTGGAAGGGGGTAGACTCCCCTTCGTTCTCTGTTTGTTAGACTACAGTCCGAGGCCTTTCTGAACACCCTTGCCATAGTCAGGATCTGCCTTATGGAAATGCTCCAACATTCGTTTCTGAATCGATACAGGCACATT
Organism: Candidatus Thorarchaeota archaeon; assembly: GCA_016840685.1. Lineage (GTDB taxonomy): Archaea > Asgardarchaeota > Thorarchaeia > Thorarchaeales > Thorarchaeaceae > SMTZ1-45. The sequence goes on along the minus strand of JAEORX010000011.1, from coordinate 10,468 downwards.
CTTCAGAGATTCCACGATGTTCTCAATGAGTCTTGCCCGTTCATCCTTTGTCATCAGTCGGAATAGATTTCCAGGTTGAATGAAGTCATCATCTACTCGTGGTTGATTGTATCTGTCAGCATCACCAGAAATCTTTAGTGGAGGCTCTCTAAATGCAGGATTTTCAACAGGTCCTCCGAAGCTGTTTGGCTCATAATTTATAGCAGGTCCTGCATTGCCATCGAATCTCATGAAACCATCCCTTTGATAGTTGCGAGCTATGGCACTACGAGGTTTGTTTACAGGGAGGAGCTGATAATTCACTCCCAATCTGTAACGATGTGCATCAGCATATGAGAAGATTCTAGCCTGAAGCATCTTGTCAGGTGAGAATGATATGCCAGGTACAACATTGGATGGTGCGAAGGCAGCCTGCTCTACATCAGCGAAGTAGTTCTCTGGGTTCTTGTTCAACTCAAGCATGCCAACATCAATGAGCGGATAGTCTTCATGTGGCCAGACCTTGGTCAGGTCAAAGGGATTCCAACGGTAAGATTCAGCTTCTTCCTCCGGCATTATTTGAACCTTGAAAGCCCACTTAGGAAAGTCCCCTCGTTCGATTCTCTCGAACAAATCCCGAGTTGCCCAGTCTGGGTCTTCTGCCGTCATATGGGCTGCTTCTTCAGCACTGAAGTTCTTGATACCCTGTTGAGTTTTGAAGTGGAATTTCACCCAGAATCGTTCATCTTTTGCATTGATGAAGCTGTATGTGTGACTTCCATAGCCATTAACATGTGCATAGCCCATTGGTGTCCCGCGATCTGAGAACAAAATGGTGACCTGGTGGAGTGACTCAGGACATAGGGACCAGAAGTCCCACCACATCGTTTGATTCCGAAGGTTTGTCTGTGGTTCACGTTTTTGCGTGTGAATGAAGTCACTAAACTTCAGAGGGTCTCTAACGAAGAATACCGGAGTATTGTTCCCAGTCATATCCCAGTTGCCTTCTTCAGTATAGAACTTGATAGCAAACCCACGCACATCACGTACAGTGTCTGCTGACCCACGTTCACCTGCCACAGTTGAGAAACGGAGGAAGACCTCAGTCTTCTTTCCAACTTTGGAGAATAGTTTTGCCTTGGTATATTTTGTGATATCATGTGTCACCGTAAAAGTTCCATATGCCCCTGCTCCCTTTGCATGAACTACGCGTTCGGGAATGCGTTCCCTGTGAAAATGAGCCAGTTTCTCAAAGAGGTGGAAGTCCTGAACCAATAATGGTCCACGAGGTCCTGCAGTAATCGAGTTCTGATTGTCAGCGACAGGAATCCCCGAAGCAGTCGTGAGTGTTTCGTTCTTTCCTTTCTTTTTAGAATCTGTCATGTTTCTACTTCCTCATCTAAAAATGATTTCTAAATTGTAGTTAAAACAATTTACTAACTAGTATGATTTAAGTATTAGCTCACATAGGAAGAAACTAAAGACCTACAGATTTCTGGTTGAACCCAGACTCCAGAGATGGATAAGACAATGAACAAAGAACAACTTGTTTCCATGCTACGCAAGACGGGTCATAAAGTCACACCTCAACGTTTGGCCATATGCAAGGAGGTGCTATCGAGTCAAGAACATCCTACCGCAGAGATGATCTTTGAAAGAGTTGCAAAACAGTATCCTGGCCTTAGCATGACGACAGTCTATCACACCTTGAATCTACTCAAGAAGTTAGAATTAGTTCATGAGCTAGGATTCAATAGTAAACCCTCGAGATTCGATCCTAACACTTCTACTCATATCAACATCATTTGTCAAAAATGTGGAAAGATATCGGATTACCAATCAGAGGCAATACAAGATTATTGGAATCGCATTGTATTAGAGATGAAGTTAGAACCCGTTGGACAGCGGCTTGATATATATGTGGTATGTGAAGACTGCCGAAACTAGGGTTCTACCGTTTCATTTATCAACCATATAATAGGGGGCACACTACCAATTATCGCGAGAGAATATCTTTGACTGAATCCGATGAAACCACTACAAATGAGCAAACTAAAGTAACTACTGAGAAGGTAGCAAAATCAGCATACTATGCATGGGCTGGCGGTCTTGTTTTCACAGTGGCCTTTACATTATTAATTTGGGCACTAGGACCACTCCTTGACCCTGTACTCGCAACGCTCCTACCTGATGCAGGAGCTGACTGGTATTTTTGGAAACTACCAACACGTGAGTTCATGACAATGTTCATTGTATGGACCTTCTATCTTGCACATCAGTTCTCGATTTGGGGTGCAATTTACTGGGCACAAAAGAATCTAACCCATCTTCGCGCTAGACCAACAACTGGTCTCACAAAGTATAACTGGGCCGCAATCATGATCAATCTAGCCTTTATCTTTCTACACCTTGTCCAGACACACATATGGTTTGATGGGCTTGCGCAGGACACACCAATCTGGACCAGTCAGGGTTCAGTCATTCTGATGTTGGTCATCATCCTGATAATCGAGAATCCAAGCAGGGGTCTTTTCCTAGGAAGGAAAATGGGCAAACCCATGACAGCTCGTGTTTCGGGGTTCTTCAGAAGAAATCATACCTACATTATATCTTGGGCAATTGTCTACACGTTCTGGTTCCATCCAATGGCCTATGACCCACAATTACTGAGCGGGTTCTTCTACATGTTTCTGCTCTTCACCCAAATCTCACTGGCATACACTGTTGTTCATATCAACAAGGGATGGATTGTATTTCTCGAGAGTCTCGTGGGCATTCACGCGTTTATAGTGGCTACTACTACTCTCTCGCAGGCTGTAACTGGTATCTGGGTGATGTTTACCACAGGCTTCGCTTTCATGTTCGTTTTCACCTACATGTTTGCGTTCAAGGTGAGGAGAGAGATTAAGGCGGGTGTCATAATAGGGTACCTTACGGCCTTGTTCTGGATCTACTTGCCTAGTCAATTTGGGGGATATGGTAGAGATATCAGCAGATTATTCATGCTTGAGCCTCTGTGGATTCCAATCATCCTCTATTTGATGGCGATTATCCTCTCCGCAATTGTGTTCATCTATGTCAGATTCAGAGAAGCCAAGGTTGAGGAGTAAAAGAGGAGAGGGGACTCTCCCCCCATCCTCATCTTACTCTTGTTTTTGTCTGCTGGGAACGTTTCAAATAAAATTGGAACACGTGTTCTAAGTAATGAAGTTAACGCTGTGAAGCACATGACAGAAAGATTATATCGCCCATTCAGATGGAGCTGATGTCACTACGGTATATTGGAGAATGCTTCATGGTCAGCGAGTCAGCCACAAAACCAGAACATAAGACCAAGCCAACAGATGTCCTTGTCATTGGAGGCGGCATGGCTGGGATTAGTGCAGCCCTAGGACTCGCTGATGGGGGTCATATGGCACACATGATTGAGAAGACTGTCGCCATCGGCGGGAACTATGTAGCCATCTACAAGATTTTCCCTGCTCTGGAGTGTTCAGCATGTGTAATGACTCCACTCACATCTTTTGTTGGAAAACACCCCAATATCAAGATCCATCCTCTCTCCACCGTGGAGAAGGTGACAGGGAAAGAGGGCGACTTTACAGTCACGATTCGACAAAAGGCACGATATGTAAACCCGGACACATGTACAGGTTGCCAAATGTGTATCAGATCGTGTCCAGTGGAGGTACCAAATGAGTATGACTTTGGACTCTCACTCCGAAAGGCAATCTATATGAATTTCCCACAACAGATTCCGTTGTTAGCTACAATCGATAAAGAGTCTTGTATCGGGTGCGGGACATGTGCTTCAGTCTGTCCAAATGATTGCATTATTTATGATGACGAGGATAAAGTGTATGATCTCCAGGTTGGTTCAATAATTGTGGCAACTGGGTTTGAAGAGTACAAACCTCTAGATTATGGAGAATATGGTTATGGTGTGTTCCCCAATGTCGTTACATCATTAGAATATGACAGGCAGACTCACCCCACAGGGCCAACAGACGCACACATGATACGACCATCAGATGGAAGGGAACCCGAACGAATAATGTTTGTGAACTGTGTGGGTAGCAGGGACGTTCGAGAGAACATTAGTGGCTATAGCAATCACTGTAACAAAGTGTGTTGTTCGTTTGGAAACAAGCTGGCACAGGTAACGAGGATGCACTATCCAGAGGACCATTGTGAGATTATCTATACCTATATGGATATGCGGACAGCGGGGAAATCTCTGGAGGAGTTCCTCTGGGATTCACAGAAAAACCAAGGCATCAAATTCATACGAGGACGGGTTGCAGAGATTCAGGAGGACTCAGACACACATGATCTTTTCGTAAAAATGGAAGATACGGAGTCTGGGGAAATCATAGAGCTTGAAAAAATATCAATGGTGGTTCTTAATTGCAGCTTCCGTCCAAGTGAGGGTTCTGAGGAGCTCGCAAAGATACTCAAAATAGACCTTGACGAAGCTGGTTGGTTCAAGGAGAAACATCCCAATGCTGCCGCACTGGAAACAAATCGACCTGGTGTATACATTGCAGGATGTGCTCATGGACCAAAAGATGGTACGGACTCTGTGAATGAGGGAAAAGGTGCGGCCATGGCGGCCCACTCGATTTTACCTGTACCTACACCAAAAGTACTACCTGAGATTCCTCCTGCAGAGGTAAGCGATGAGCCACGGGTTGGTGTCTTCATCTGTCATTGTGGCGGGATTATTGGCAATTACATAGACTCCCCTGGCTTGGCTGAGTGGGCTAAGGATTTACCAAATGTGGCCTATAGTACAGACTATATTTTCATGTGTAGTGATCCAGGACAGGAGCTTGTCACGCAAGCAATAAAGGATCACAAGCTGAACCGCGTTGTTGTTGGGTCGTGTTCCCCTCTGCAACATGAACAGACGTTCAGGAGTGCTCTGGAAGCAGCTGGGCTGTCGGGGTATTACTTGGTAGGGCCAGTGGGACTCCGGGAACAGCTCACACTTGTGCACCAAAAGGACTCACGTGAACTACGTCAGGAAAAAGCGCAGGATATGATTCGGAGTGGAGTGGCGAAAGCTGTCAACAATGAGATTGTTCCCTTGAAAAAGGTCAAAGTCACACCTGTTACAATGGTCGTTGGTGGGGGCGTATCAGGGATGACTGCAGCTCTTGACATCACACGAAAGGGTTTTGATGTAATCCTAGTTGAGAAACAGGGGCAACTCGGCGGCAGGCTGAATGAACTCCATCGCCTATTTCCAGAAATGGAATCAGCACAAGATATCGTCGACGACCTTAAAGCCAAGGTAGAAAAACAGAAGCGGATTAAGGTACTTCTCAATTCAAAGGTTGTCCATCGTGATGGAACCTATGGTAATTATGACATCACCGTCGAGAATCTAGAAACTAGGGAACGTGAAGTCCATCGTATCGGGTCCATGGTTATTGCAGTGGGTACAGACCTCTATGAACCTAAGAAGGGTGAGTATGGCTGGGAAGAAGTACCAGGTGTGATATCGGCTCTTGAGCTTGAGAGAAGACTGAAGGACGAAAAGCTGAAGAAGGCTCCAAAGAACCCTGTCTTCATTCATTGCGTTGGGTCAAGACAGAATCCAGGAGAGGGTAACAGATACTGTTCTAGAGTGTGTTGTTCTGCAGTGTTATCGATGCAACATGAACTCAAGGAATTGTTCCCAGATATCAGAATTTTCTCGGCATATAAGGAACACATCCGACCATTTGAATCAGGAATGGAAGAGATGTGGAGAGAGAATAGGCAGAAGGGTGTGTCATATCTCCGCTGGGAACGTGAAAGACCTGTAACTGTTGAAAAGGATCCGGATGGTGAGGGAGCAATTGTTACAGTTTACGATACTCTCTCTCAAGAAACCCTCAATATAAAATCAGAGATGGTTGTCTTGGCATTGGGACTCGAAGCTCCGCATGATGTAGATGAGTTTGTCAAGGCTATGGGAATCAATCGTGGTCAGGATGGCTTCCTCTTGGAAATGCACATGAAATTTAGACCTGTTGAAACAACAGTCCCAGGAGTGTTTCTCGGCGTCACCTATGCGAAAAGCGTGAGCGATTCAATAAACCAAGCCCGGGGAGCGGCAAACGCAGCATGTAATCCTTTGAATCTAGGGACTGTCGAAATTGAGCTCTTGGTAGCTGATGTTGACCAGGACCTATGCGTAGGATGTGACCTTTGTCATTATTCAGAGATATGCCCTTATGATGCAGTTTCAATGATTGAGATTGCACCAGGTGTCAAGAAGAGTGTCACTGATGAGATGCGGTGTGAGGGGTGTGGTGCGTGTTGCTCTATCTGCCCTACTGGAGCAAGGGATCTCCGGTGGTGGAGAGAGAAGAGTTTCCTTGAACAGACTGCGGAAATGTTGAGGGAGTGAAACCGTGGTTTCTCTAGATGGTCTGCTATCTGGATGGATGGTTCTTAATGATTTGCTAGGAGCTCTACGGGAAAAACAAGTCTTCATCCCCGATTTGACTTATGCAGACCTCAGAAATTCAAAAATGAGCCTAGAGTATCTTCGTTCCTTTGAAAATGAGATAAAGTCAGGAGAACAATGTGATGTTGATAGGCAATTGCAGATGGAGATGGAAATCCAGATACAACGCCTTCGAGATACCCTGATGATTTGGGCTGAGGAGAAAGAGGGTGTAGAATACAGAAGGTCGTGGGAGGATCGTTTTACGTCAGCAATCAGAGGAGAAGGGGAAGAGTACAAACCGGACCCGCAGGTACACATCTCAGATATTCCGAGAGAGAGGGATGTAGGTTTCTTCCGTATCAAGCTACCTGAGGACATCCCAGTAGAGGTGATCTCTGAGATAGCTGAGGACTGTATGGTCAACATCTCACTGGATGGAGAAAGGCATCTTCAGGTCAGTGGCAAGAGAGAATGTGTCCGGACTGCAATGAAGAGATTAGGACTGCTCTTCTATGGGAACAATAAACTAAAACAATGATTATCTAGATACCTAGAATCTCGCGGATTGGATCCAAGGACACTCTGTTCAGCTCAAACCCTAGTGGTTCCGGATCAATTCCCATCGCAATACCCAGGACTTGTGTGACAAACAATGCTGGCAGCTCCAAGGACCTCCCCGTATCGTCCTTCAGACCCAACTGCTGGATGTCGAATTGTGTGTGACATGCAGGACAATTTGTGACAACGCAGTTTGCTCCTGCGCCATTTGCAGAAATCATCTTCTCCTGAAGTATCTTCGTGGCAACACTCTCACTGGCGATGAGAAGGGGCGAGCCACAACACCGGAGTTTCATGTCCCAATGTACACTCTTAGCACCAGTCAGCTCAATCAACTCATCGACCTTTTGTGGTAACTCTGGGTCATCGAATTCAGCCACATTCGACGGACGGATGAGGTGACACCCGGGATGGAAGGCAACTTTGAGATCATCTAAACGTTTGACTATCTTCTTCTCTATCTCATCTTTCATTTCGTAGAGGACCTCAACAAAGTGACGGATTTTCACCTTTCCTGTGTACTCCAACCCCAAGGGTTTGAGAGATGCATTGACCTTCTTTCTGTAAGACTCATTATCATGAAGCACATGATCAGTGTCCTTCAAGGAACCAAAACAGCCGTTACAGGGCGTGACAATATCATGACCTCGTTGTTCAGCTAAGGCGATATTACGACCAGACATTGAGAGCCAGCTACCCTCATCTATTGACTTGAGGACCACAGTCCCGCAGCATGAAGCCCCATCAAAGTCCAGGAGCTCTATACCAAGCTCTTTCGCCACAGCGCGCATAGACGACTCGTAGTTGTTGAACCTGCTCGGAATCGCACAACCGAGAAAGACCTCGTAGCTCTGAGTCATCTTACTCAGCCTCCTCCAGCTTCATTAGTTTTGTCTTATCAAGCATCTTCCTCGTGTCTGCCACATTCAATTCAGGCACAGGATCAAGCTCGAGATCATCGCGTTCCCAGTCTGTGGGCTCATAGAGCTTTCCAGTATCGTACAATGACTGTCGAGCTCCAGTGTATCCAGATGGAGTGATTCCCTTCTTGAATGCCATATTCTTTAGTCCGAATAGTATGTCTGTGATGTCAATCCCCTGTGGACAGCGTTCTTGACAAGTATAGCAGGTGGTACACAGCCAAATCATATCAGTGTCAAGGACTTCCTTCAGTCCAAAGAGAAGCATTCGCATGACCTCGTGAATCTGGATGTTCACCTTGTCAGAAACCGGGCAACCTGCACTGCATTTCGCGCACTGGAAGCAGGTAGTGAGGTCCTTGCCTCCAAGCAGTCTGGAAACCTCTCTTGTGAAGTCAGCATCCAATGCGTTGAACTTCTTCCCATCAAATGACTTGAACTGACCCCAAGACTCTGTCACTTTTATCGCCTCCTCGGTCTCAGTGGACTTGGGCCGAGCTTGTCTGCAAGGTCTGCAAACTTCCTCACGGTTTCAGCCCAGATTGACCCCTCACTCGCACTTATCTGTGTGAACTGAAGTCTATCCGTTTCGAGACCAGCCTTCTCAATGATCTTCTTTGCAATGGCAAACCTGCGTTCAAATGAGATGTTCCCATCAACATAGTGACAGTCCCCAATGTGACAGCCAGATATCCAGACCATGTCAGCCCCAAGTCTGAACGCCTCCAAGATGTGTTGGACACTCACTCTTCCAGTGCACATCACTCGGATGTCTCTCACGTTGGATGGTTGTTGGAAACGAGACACACCAGCACTGTCAGCACCTGCATAGGAGCACCAATTGCAGAGAATTGTTAGAATTCTTGGTTCATTTGCAGACATGTTCTCCAGGGCAGTGCGTATCTGAGTGATGATCTGGTCATCAGTGAAATGTTTCATGGTGATAGCACCGGTAGGACACCCTGCACCACACTTTCCACAACCTTGGCACAGAACTGGATTTGTCACTGCATAGTCATGACCACCATCACCTGGCACGACCTCAATAGCATTGTAGGCACAGTTGATTTCACACGTCCCGCAGCCCACGCAGATTTCAGGGTCTACAACGGAAACTATTGCCTCAGCCTTTCGTATCCCTCTTATCAGGGGTATGAGTGCTCTGGAGGCTGCCGCTTGTCCCTGAGCAATAGACTCACCAATACTCTTTGGAGCAGTGGCAGTCCCAGCTACGTAAATGCCATCTGTCTGGAAGTCCACTGGTCGCAGCTTGGGATGAGCCTCCATGAAGAAACCAGACAGATTCAGTGGTACTTTGAAGAGTTCTGAAACCTCCTTGTTAGGCCGTGGCACCATTGCAGTGGCAAGCACAACATGATCAACACCAATGTTCAGTTCTGCTCCTAAAACCTGGTCCATCACCTTTATGCTTAGGGCTTTGTCTTTACCCTTCTTGACCTCAGGAGGCGTTTCGCCATCAAACCTGACAAAAACAACGCCCTTTTCACGGGCCTCACGATACTTATCCTCCGCATCGTAGAAGACCCGAAGGTCACGATAGAAGTGGAAAACCCTCGAATTTGGATACTTATCTAGTAACTCTAGTGTATGCTCAATTGCGACCATACAGCAGATTCCAGAGCACCAAGTGCGTGAGCCTTCCAGAGACGCGTCCTCTCTGGAACCAGCACAATGAATGACTGCAAAGGTTTCTCCATCCTCGATACCCTCACCACTGGTCACACGAGTGTTGAACTCCACCTCAGTCATCACTTCGGGGAGTTTCCCCAGACCATAGAGACCTTTCTCTTCAAGTGCGACTGCACCAGTAGCTACAATCACGATGCCAACTGTCAGAGTTGCCTTCTTCTTTCCAGTCTTGATTACAACCTCAAACTCACCAATCGAGCCCTTTGCACCCACAACCTCAGAGTTGAGCATCAAGTTGATGTTTTCCCTTCCAGAGATACTACTCTCATAATCAGCAACTATGTCTGAAGCGGATCTGTGGTCGAAATTAACAGTGGTGAGTTCATTCAGGAAGCCCCCCACCTTGTCTGTCTTCTCAACAAGGTAGACCTGAAATCCCTTCTTGGCAATCACCTCGGCAGCAGCCATGCCTGCCACCCCAGCACCTATCACAAGGACTGAGGGCTCTATCTGGGTCACAGCCTCCTCTTGTGCTTCTAGGAGCTTGGCTCTTGCAACTGACATGCGGACCAAATCCATTGCCTTGGATGTCGCCTCATCTTTGTCAGCCTGATGAACCCAGGAACAATGCTCACGAATGTTGGCAAGTTCAAACAGGTACTTGTTCAGACCCGCCTCCTCAATCGTTGCTCTGAACAATGGTTCATGTGTCCTGGGAGTACAAGAGGCTACGACCAAACGATTGAGCTTGTGCTCTTTGATAGCATCCTTGATGACAACTTGAGCATCCGAAGAACACGAATAGAGAAGGTTCTCCGAGTAGACAACATTGGGAAGTTGGCTAGCATACCGCGTTACTTCAGCCACATCCACGGTTCCAGCAATGTTGATCCCACAGGAGCATATGACCACTCCAATG
>JAEORX010000126.1 GCA_016840685.1 Candidatus Thorarchaeota archaeon | reverse complement strand
CCTTCCATATATTGCGCATCCAATGATGTGTCATGATTATTATGACTATGACTCGGAGCACCTAATGATGTTCCACAAGCTGACTCAGACAGAGGAAGGATGGCAAGAGTACCTCAATGGTTACATCTTGGGGGTTGAGGATCACTTCGGATACCTCGACCTAGTTGGCTGGTTCCGGTTACATCAATTGAGAGCAAAGAGACCTTGGGGGTACTGAGAATGGTTGAATATACAAAGACTGAATTTTTAATTGCATGCGCATCAAGTCATGTACGTGATGGTGAGAATGTTTTCGGAGGGACTGGGATGCCCCTCCTTGCAGCGCTCCTTGCGAAAGAAACTCATGCACCGCATTCAAACCTCATCTCGGAGGCTGGTTTCATTGATGCCCGTCCTCGAGAGGTCCCTCTCTCTGTTGCAGACTCGAGATACTACTATGGTTGTTCTGCCTCAATAGGTCTCATTGAAACCTTAGGGTTTCTCCTTCAGGGGGGAAGAATTGATGTTGGCTTCCTCGGAGCCGCCCAAATAGATGAGTATGGGAATCTGAACACAAGCTATATTGGTCCATACGAAAAACCAAAGGTGAAGCTACCGGGAAGTGGTGGTGGTAATGATATTGCCTCATCTGCAAAACGACTCATTGTGATGATGTCACATGACAAGCGTAAGTTCGTGAAAGCGCTCGATTACATGACGTCCCCTGGTCATTTAGAAGGTCCTGGCTCTCGTGAGAAATGGTCACTGGTTGGAAATGGTCCTGATGTGGTAATTACCGATATGTGCCAGATGGACTTTGATCCTGACACCCTGAGAATACGCCTTAGGTCCGTTCATCCTGGATATTCGGTCCAGGATGTTCTAGATAATGTGATGTTCGACCTACTGGTACCTGATGATGTTCCCACAACAGATGAACCAACAAAAGATCAGATAGAGATCATGCACAAACTCGATCCAAATGGAATCTATCTGGGCAAAGGTGGAGACTAGGCTGTATTGAATAAACTTGACCTTAGCAGGTATGATTCAGTCATTTTTGACCTAGACTCTACACTAACGAATACACATCGCTATCCTATAGTTGCTAGTCAGTGGCTACTCAAGAAGTCTGGAATTGACTCAGAGGAACTAATGGCTTCCTACATCCGGAGTCTTGTCACTAGGTATCGACAGGCTATCCAAGCTATTGTGACTGGTGCTCCCTATCGCTCACCCTTCGACGTTGTCTATAGGGCAATGGCAGAAAGTCTTGAAGATATCGACCAGACTATCGATTCAGATTTAGTGCTGGAAGCAACTCAGCGATTCAAGGCACTGCATCTGGAGCTATCTACTCCCTATGATGGAGTTGCAAAAATTCTGATGGAACTGCGTGCACGAGAGATCAAGCTTGGAGTGATATCAAACTCCTTTGCAGGACATGCAAGGATCATACTCTCTAACCTAGAACTAGACCACTTCTTCTCCTCAATCGTAGACTGTGGGGACGTAAATGCATTCAAACCCATGAGAGAACCATTCGAGAGAGTGTTGTTCGAACTCAAGTCGGATGGAACCAGGACCATTTATGTGGGCGATGAGTACTATGCTGACATGGTGGGGGCAAAGATGTTGGGCATCACTACAGTATGGATAAACAATCGTCAGGTTTCCCTCGCAGACCAGATAGCCAAGTATGGTGCTTCTACAACTCCTGATTTTGTAATAAACTCTATATCTGAATTTGGTGAGCTATACTAGCATATTCGGTGGATTGGAGATATTTACTCAACATCAAGTACCAACGCAACAAACATATTAACTACTTGAAAGACATCCATCCAGCACACATCAATAGATTAAGAGGAGAAGAGAACTTTGAGTGATGAGAGAGAGCCTAGTGGTCCAGCACAAGCTCGTTCTGACCTTATTGACATTCTGAGTCATGACCCTGAGAACACCGAGGCTATTGTCACCATCATTCAGAATGAACTTACAGATCTCAAGGATGGCAAGGCGGTCACAGAGATATCCAATGCGCTCACCGCAGCTGCCGCCTCATCGAAAATCGATTCTGATGCTAAAGACAATGTGTTGTATTGGTTGACTGAAACCACTCCTGATGTGCGACAGATGATACTTGTTCAGACCATTGAGGAGCTTCTAGGACTTCCTCAGTGTAGAGAGGCTACTATCGAAGCACTCACTCGTATTTCTTCCAAAGAAAATGTCAAGATGGTCATGGAGTGGGTTGAAAGGAAGATCCTCACTCTGAACCAGGCGGTATATGTGCTACTTTATCCTGACTCATCTACAGCACTTCGATAGGGTCAAAGGTCTGGAAAATACTTCTCAACATATTTCTCCCAGTCTGGTTCCAGCTCTAGGACCTTCTTTATGCATTTCTTTGCATCTGATTTCTGTCCCATCTTGTAGTGAAGTTTAGCCTTGTAGAACCATGCCTTTGCATAGGTGTTGTCCAACTTGATTGACTCTTCATATGCCTCAAGGGCTTGATCATATTCGCCCTTTGTTTCATGAATACGTGCGATACTAAACCAGTCGAACTGAGTTCTCTCATGTATCTCTGCAGCCATTTAGTATTCCACCACTTGCTTATTTTCAGTATTGCTTGAGCCTTAATAACTATGAAGTGTGCTCTCAAAGATGAATTGATAGAAACTCATCTTTGTATTATGGTCTAAAAAGACTTAGAAGCATCTATAAAGCTTCTAGTGCTCCAAATCCCCCTCATAACGCTTATTTCACAACATGATGTCTTTTGCCACGAAATGGTCATTATAAATACAAAATTCTTCGTGCCATCTAGGTGAATAATCTGAAGACTATACACAGAATGATGATTGGATTGCTCCTGATGGTAGCTCTTGTGGGGACAATGACCAGCACCGCAACAGCTATGGGCGGAGGAATGGATCGACCAATGGATCGACCTGCACCAGGAATGCCCGACCATTCTCGAATGAGTGATGGGTCTGTTTGGATAAATACTGACATCATCACAATCATGGCTAACAATAACTTACCTCAGTTTCATTTCTGGTACACTGCAGATGAGGATGGATCACATGTACGATTCTCAACCAGTTATGTGATGCTAGTGGAGTTTGAAGACCTGAATGATGATCAGGCGTATCAATCGAACGAACTCCTCTACTTTGCTCCACTTGCTGCTTATGAGTGGACACTCACAACAGGTGAGATCACTGAAGGTGACATCACTACTGAGGTGTGGCTGAAGTATACGAAGTCTGGTGTGAAAACCTCGATGCCAGAGATGTCTTTGGCAGCCCTCGATGGGATGGGCGATATTCAGAGATTCTCAGACGTGACACTTCAGATTTGGGCACACATCTATCTTGAGGACTACACAGGAGAAATTACTGATGATCATGGGGTGCACTTCAACTATACTGTAGCAGGTAGATCCGAGTTGAAGATGGACATCGAGATTGGTAATTTTCCATTCAGTAGTGAGAACTCAAGTGTAGCAATTCAAACTCTACAACGAGAAAACGAGGCATTAGATGGACAAAATGTGCATCGTCATAGGATAGAAACACGCGAGCGATTCCGAAATGTTACGATTGACTCTGATATGAACTGGACAACAACCGGTGGCAATGAAACACGCTTTGAGCGGATGGATTGCAGCCAGTGTCAGAGGATGGATTTCGTTGACAGTGAAACTGGAATTGCGCAAGGATTCTACAGTTGGATTGATACAGCTGTTATCACTTGGCCAGGCGGCGAAACTGAAGCAGTCAATGTAACAGCCTCCTACATTCCACTCGGTGATGGAGTGGCAGTATACCTGGCGTATCCCTACTTCGACGACGGCAGTATTCTACATGATCCTTCAATTGGTCTGTATCCTGAGGGTGCTCCATCAGTTGGTGTACAACTTGATTTTGTACTCATCGCTGGTATCGGTGGAGTAGCTCTCTTAGCTCTACTCGTCGTTTTGGTCCGGAAAAAATAACTCTCTCGTAAACACTAGGGTAGTGGCTCTCAACCACTACCCACCACCTACGTCTTACGAGAAGTCTTATGAATAATTGAAAACTCAATCAAACGATAATGAAAGCGTCAATCTTGGTTATTGTGGTGTGAATCAGTGCGAAAAATCGTATTAGCAATAGCTGCACTAGCGCTCACATCATTACTGTTCCTCCAAGTACAGGGTGATGTGCAACTTGCTCAAATGGAGGACATCATTTTAGATCCTGTAGAGATCAAAGCGACCATGACACAAGAAGGTGTCACAACTCTCAATCTTCGAGCAAGGGCTACAAATCAAGGAACATCAAGTATCACATCCCTCTCTTTTCGAATCGATTCACTTGAGGTTGAACTTCTTGATGCCTTCGTGGATGATACATCGACCAGCGCAATTTCTATACTTCAGGAAAGATACAGCGAAGTAGTTATTTCTCTTTCCACACCTCTTGAAGAGAATGAATCGGTATGGGTGGAGTTCAATCTTAAAGCAACAGACCTGATAGAAGACCCGGAAATAAGCTTTGATTCCACGAGGTACATAGCTCACTTCGTTTTCTACATCCGCCCTATTACTGAGTTTGCTAATTTCACATTCACTGCAGTTCTTCCTCAAGATGCTCTGCTATCAAGAGAGTCCGTTGTGCCATTATTCCCTTCTGCTGACTCAAACTATACAGATGGCGCCTCACTTGCGTTCGTCTGGTTCACCGATTCACTTCAAATTGGACAGGAACAGGCATATGTTATTCAATACCAGTATCCAAATCCGCAATCAGGACCATTGGGTTCATTCCTATTGGAGTCCATTGTAATAGCGTTTCTGGGTGTATTAGGGGGAATTGTACTTACTCTCGGTGGTCCCAAGGCTTACGAGCGAATCAAACGAATAGGTTCAGTCAAATTCGTAGGTGTCACTTCTGAGGAAGAGGAGGTTCTAGAGGTGATTAGAAGGAAAGGTGGGTCTTGTCCTCAGAAGGACTTGTACACTGAGTTTGACATGTCACAGGCCAAGGTTAGTTTGATTCTGAATAACCTAGAGGAGCGAGGTCTCGTACGAAGATTCCGAGAAGGTCGTGAAAACGTCGTCCATATCATGGAGGACTAATACACTCGAAATCAACGCCTTTATATCACTCCCAGGACCATCACCAGATTAATCAGCAACCTGAGGTGGGTTCTTGAGTTCGTCCAAGAAGATTCGTGTACTTGTTGCGAAACCAGGCCTTGATGGACACGATCGTGGTGCAAAGATAGTAGCTCGTGCGCTACGCGATGCAGGCATGGAGGTCATATACACAGGTCTCCGACAGACTCCTGAGATGGTCGTCCGTGCAGCACTCGATGAGGGTGTTCATTGCATCGGGCTTAGTATCCTGAGCGGGGCACACAATGCCCTCTTTCCAAAGATTATGGAGCTCCTGAAGGAGGAGGGTGTTGATGACATCCTTGTCGTTGGCGGGGGCATCATTCCCGAGGATGACATCCCCAACCTGAAGAAGGCTGGAATCGCTGAAATATTCGGTCCCGGCACGCCTCTAGATGAGATTATCGAGTACATCAAAACCAATGTGAAACTCTAATTCTTGAGTAAGAGGAACATGCTTTGCCAGTGAACGGACTTGTCAAAGGAGTACTGAGTGGTAATAGGAGAGACCTCGCACGACTCATCTCTCTCATTGAGGATGAGGATGCAGATGCTACTAAAGCTCTCAGTCAACTCTACAAGCACACTGGGAAGGCTCACATCATCGGGGTGACTGGTCCTCCGGGGTCTGGGAAAAGTTCTCTTGTCACAAAACTGACCACGGAGTTCAGAAGTCGTGACAAAACAATCGGTATCGTTTGCGTTGATCCCTCCAGTCCTTTCACTGGTGGAGCGTTGCTGGGTGATAGAATCCGCATGCAGGAACACAGTCTCGACAAGGAGGTCTATGTTCGTAGTATGGGTACCCGTGGTCACCTTGGAGGTCTGGCAAGAGCAACCTCTGATGCAGTCCGAGCGATTGACGCCTTTGGGAAGGATATAATCTTTGTAGAAACCGTTGGTGCTGGTCAGTCAGAGGTTGAGGTCATAAACATAGCTCACACAGTAATTGTCACAGATATGCCTGGGAGTGGTGACGATATCCAAGCAATCAAGGCTGGTATCATGGAGATTGCTGACATCTTCGTGGTGAACAAGATGGACCTCTCTGGTGCAGAAAGAAAAGTCACCGAGATAGAGGTCATGTTGGATATCGACCCCCGCGAGAGAGACTGGCGCCCTCCGGTTCTTCTTACTAACTCTAGGTCTGGTGAGGGTGTAGCCGAGCTTGCCGAGAAAATACTTGAACATCTCCAGTTCTTGAAGGATAGTGGTCTTTTGGAACAGAAGGGACTGAAACGAAGTCGTGACGAGCTTCAGGAGCTAATGCGATACAAGCTCACTCGGGAGTTGTATCAAAAACTAGAGGGACAACCTGAGTATGAAGCCGCAATCAAGAAGATTGCCACAAGGAAAGATGACCCTTACAGCGTGGCCGAGCGATTGATAGCAGAGTTCTTGTTTAGTGAGAGTAGGTGAGTACCATGGGAGATGACTCAAAACTCCGTGACTCCATGAAAAAGTGGGTGGATGGATCTGTAACAAACACCATCAAGAGGTTTCCCGAACGCGAGGATGACTTTGCAACCATCTCTGGACTCCCAGTGAATCGTCTCTACACTCCCTTGGATCTTAAGGGCCTGCAATATGAGAGGGACCTTGGTTTTCCAGGTCTATACCCTTTCACGCGTGGAGTCCAAGCCACAGGTTATCGAGGACGCTTCTGGACAATGCGACAGTATAGCGGTTTTGCTACAGCACACGAAACCAATCGACGATTCCATTTCCTCCTAGAGCAGGGTCAGACTGGTCTCTCAATTGCCTTCGATCTCCCAACACAGATTGGGTATGACTCAGATGACCCGCGTGCCCAAGGGGAGGTGGGTAAGGTCGGTGTCGCCATCGATTCACTCGCAGACATGGAGGTTCTGTTTGAGGGGATTCCCCTTGACAAAGTTAGCACATCAATGACCATCAACGCCCCAGCCTCGGTGCTGCTTGCCATGTATATTGTTGTGGCTGAGAAACAAGGCATCTCCATGGATAAACTGCGAGGCACAATTCAAAATGACATACTCAAGGAATATGTAGCTCGTGGCACCTACATCTTCCCTCCCACACCATCTATGAGGCTCATCACTGACATCTTCGAATTCTGTACTGAGAACATGCCTCTTTGGAACACCATCTCTATCTCTGGCTACCACATACGTGAGGCTGGCTCAACTGCAGTGCAGGAAGTAGCATTCACACTTGCTGATGGTATTGCGTATGTTCAGGCAGCAATTAATGCGGGACTCGATGTCGATGATTTTGCTTCCCGACTCTCATTCTTCTTTGGTTCACATAGTGATTTTCTTGAAGAGATTAGTAAGTTCAGAGCGGCTCGCAGGCTTTGGGCCAGAATCATGCATGACAGGTTCAAGGCAAAACATGAAGACTCATGCAAGATGCGATTTCATACACAGACTGCAGGCTGTACTCTTACAGCTCAGCAACCTGACAACAATGTTGTCCGGGTGACACTTCAGGCGCTACAAGCTGTCCTTGGAGGGACCCAATCACTCCACACAAACTCTCGAGATGAGGCACTATCTCTTCCCACAGAAGAATCAGTCCAGATCGCCCTTCGGACGCAACAGATCATTGCATACGAGTCTGGCGTCGGTGATACCATCGATCCTCTTGCAGGGTCATACTTTGTTGAGAGCCTCACAAATGAGATTGAAACGCAGGCGATGGATTACATCAAGAAGATAGATGACATGGGTGGGGCACCAGTCGCAATTGAGAGAGGATTCATTCAACGTGAGATCCACGAGGCTGCATATCAGTTCCAGAGGAGGGTTGATGCAACAAAAAGAATCGTGGTTGGTGTCAATAGGTTCACTGTTGATGAAGAGCCACAGTTCGATTATCTACGCATTAATCCCAAAGCAGAGAAAGAACAGCTAGCTGAGCTGAAGAAAGTGAGAGAAAAACGAGATGATGGTCAGGTAAAAACAGCACTTGATGAGCTGCGAAGTAGTGCCAAGGGCAACACGAATCTCATGCCTCCGATAATCGCAGCAGTTAAGGCATATGCAACCTTGGGTGAGATATGCGGAGTATTAAGAGAGGTCTTTGGTGAATACAAGGCACCA
>JAEORX010000010.1 GCA_016840685.1 Candidatus Thorarchaeota archaeon | reverse complement strand
TGTGATTGACCATTACCGTTTGAGCCCTTTAAGCGTGCCAGATGTTTTTCTTGGTTCAAATGAAACCAAGCGATTTCCAATGGACCCAATTAGGACTGCTGAAGTAATCACCTTTTGCAATGAGGACGCCGTGCATTGAAGAACCCCTGTTCCACCCCTCTTATCAAACTCAATAAGATAGAGCTTAGAATCAGCCGCTGACACCTCTCCGTAGAGTGACAATAAACTACTCCAGATGGCTAGATTGAGGTGCTTTTCCTCAATTGAAGAATCCTCAGAGTGGAGCTTGAATGAGAGATAGCGCCTTCTGTTATTCTTCATGTTTCAGTCTCCCCCTTTACTATTTCAATTCCCTCTGCTACATATTCCAAACTAAACCTTCTACGACTCCGCTCAATAATGGTCAGTGGTGCCATCCTGATAGCTGACTTCGCATATTCTGAGCTCAAGCCTAGGAGTTCACCGATATGTTGCATTGCTACTGGTGAACGCATGTGCAACGGCTTTGTTGCCCCGCTAGAGATTATTACCTGCATTCCAGCATCAGTCGCAGTTCTTACCGACTCTTGGTAAATCTTAACGACCTTGGAAC
This sequence comes from Candidatus Thorarchaeota archaeon, assembly GCA_016840685.1. Classification (GTDB taxonomy): domain Archaea; phylum Asgardarchaeota; class Thorarchaeia; order Thorarchaeales; family Thorarchaeaceae; genus SMTZ1-45. Next base: position 40,855 of record JAEORX010000010.1, on the reverse strand, counting down.
GGTTTAGGCCAACCAATTGTAGCAGTGGCTCGAATCTAATCTCTAAGGCGGTGCCTGACATGGCCGCAAGACGAGCGGTCGTGGTACGAAGCTTATGCTCCCGAAACGGGTCAATGGTCAGTACATCCACTTTTTGGTTTTCAGCCGCCCAGTTTGCAGTTTCAACCGAAGTCAACATGACCGCCACAATCATCGAGTGCTTTCTAACACTGTCAACCTGTTTTATTATGGATTTCAGCCCTCTTCCAGACACATCGTTGCGCCTTAAAATGGAGAAACCTCTCTCAGCATTTTGGTCCAGCTCACCCTTCAGATTGTGAGTTGCAAAACCTGTGAAACCTATCTCCTGTGCCATCTGGACGAATACCCCCAAACTCTCAGAGTCTGGAACACACACCCCTACGTCAATAACCACTAGTCAACACCACCAGAAACACGGAGTCGGTCTTTCAACATCGCTATTACATTTTCCTGCTTGCATCTTGGATACTGTTGAATGTGTACCTGGACACTGATGACATCAGGTCCTTTAGCAATCACAGTATCCCCTAAGAACGCTGCCTGTTTATCAATTCTCACAAAGAAGAAGCAGTTCTTGTCAATCCTCTGCTGTAATGTGTTATGAAGACGTCTACGGTCTTCCTTATCCAGTTTGGCAAAAATATAGTCAAGAGTGGCTTCACACCCTACCTTGTTTTTCAGCTGTGACTCAAAAACGAAGATTTTATCACCTGAATGGCCCTCCGCCTTGGTTGTTTTCAACTCAACAAGGCTTCGGTACTTTTCAGGATACAGATTAAGGATGGCAGCAACAACTCTTTCAGGCACTTCTGTTGAACGAGAATATGCACGAGCCTCTATCTTTGCCACGAAGGACATAGTACATCCCTCTGACTAGAGCGCCTTGTCTACTTTCCTAGATTTCCTCTAGCGCCAAGCGATGGTCTTATCTTCTCAGCACCCTTTCCCTTTCTCCGCAGACCTCTACTTCTCTTTCCTGCTGATGTGAGCCCGCGATTCTCTCTGCCGCTCTGGACAGGGTCGCAGATCCAGTTGATGTTTGGGTCATTGTAGATGACTGGATGATTGGGATCCACTAGAATGACCTCATGCCAGACCCACTTGTGGTCAGAACCGACCCAATAAGAGTTTAGGACTCTCAGATTGGGGAACTTTCTGCCAACTCGCTCCTCTGCAATCCAGCGTCGAGACTTCTGAGGTGTGAACCGCACAACACCCAGACTTCTAGGCTTTCGTCCCATCTTTGGTCTCGGTTTCTCACGGGGTCCTCGACCAGTCTTGACTCGTACCACTACATAGCCCTGTTTTGCTTTGTATCCCAAGGACCGTGCTCGTCCAAGTCGTGAGGGACGTTCAAGCTTGACAATACTCTCTTGTTTCCTCCAGACAATCAGTCTGCCCCTTACTAAATCAGAACGTTTCTTCTGTTCCTTCAACCAAGTTTCATTCATATGTTGGTATGCTGTTGGCATTTTCTACCCCATCCTTTGTTGTAACTATATTCGCTTTGTTTGTGGTTCAGCCTCTATGGGCCACATCCCGTGCGGACGTATCCGCCAACACAAAGGAAATGGTATGGTTCTGAAACACAATCCAGAACCAACTCGACACCATGTCGTTCACTTAAAGGTGTAACGCTCTGACTCATTATGATTACTTTAGACCTTCTATCACCTTGTCAGCTGTAAGCTCACCCACGCGCACCTGTGCTTCGGTTGTAGAGGAGGCCAAGTGCGGAGTTGCTACAAGATGTGGGTGTTTGACAAGTTCCCAATCGAGTGGGGGTTCGTTCTCAAAGACATCCAACGCCGCGCCTGCTATTTCACCCTCATTAAGTGCCTTGAGAAGTGCCTTTTCATCTACCACACCACCACGGGCTGTATTCACAAGGAATGCGCTCTTTTTCATCATCGAGAACTCCTTCTCTCCGAACATCCCTTTTGTCTGAGGAACCAATGGTACATGGACTGAGATATAGTCCGAGTTCTTGATCAGGTCGTGCAAGTCAGTCTTCTTAGCACCAACCTTCTGACACGCCTTACTGATGTCTAGCACATCGTAGGCAAGAACCTCCATGTCGAGTGCCCTTGCTTTTCTAGCAACTTCGTACCCAATCCTGCCAAAACCAACAACTCCCAGAGTCTTGTTCCAGAGTTCCGTCCCTGTGAGTTTCTTCTTCTCCCAACGAGCTTCTTTCATGGAGCTATCTGCCTGAGTGATGTTTCGAGCCATTGCAAACATCATTGCAAAGACCATCTCAGCTACTGAAACGGTTGGGGCTTCTGGAGTGTTCTGTACCTCAATTCCCTTCTCTTCTGCAGCCTCGCTGTCCACATTGTCAAGCCCAACACCAGCTCGCACAATGAGTTTCAGTTTGTCAGCAGCCTCAATGACCTCTCTTGTTATCTTTGTGGCGCTTCTAACGACAACACAGTCAAACCCCTTGATTTGTTTCTCAATTGGTCCATCTGCGTCCTTATTTCTCACTACTGCGTCGAGTCCTGCTGCCTTAATCCTGGCAAGAGCAGACTCCTCAATTGAATCAGCTATAAGCACACGTTTCATTGGAACAACCCTCTAACTGTCTTGAGCTCTCCCATTGCAGCTTGAACTTAAATCCAACGGCCCGACATTTTCTTAACTCGGTTGACATAAGACTTCCATTATGAAAAGAAAGATGAAGCCCGGAACTGCACTAGTTCCTTGTCCGGTTGTATTACTTAGTGTAGGTGGAAACGATGGGTCAAATGTCATAACTCTTTCCTGGGTAGCAAATGTGTGCAGTGACCCCCCAACCGTAGTTGCTGGGATTCGACCTCAACGTTATAGCCACAGTCTGGTGAAACAGGCAGGGGTTTTTGTTCTGAATATCCCTTCCTCCAGCCAGATAGAGGAAACTAAGTTTGCTGGGACTAAATCTGGTCGTGATCATGACAAGTTCAAAGAGGGCGGGTTTACCGCAGTTCCAGCGACAGAAGTTAACGCGCCTATGATCAAGGAGTGTCCGATAAACATTGAATGTAAGACCACTCAGATCATTCCTCTGGGTGCACATGACCTCTTTGTGGCTGAGGTACTCGCAGTACATATTGATGAAGAAACACTCAATGAGAATGGACGTTTTGATGCATCAAAGACATCTTTGTTCACCTATCTCCCACTGAATGGACAATACTGGTCATTGGGTAAACAAATCTCGTAGAAAATATGCAAAGGCATTCTAGTGTAGTGACACCTCTACAGAATCTTCATTCTCACTCTGGCTTGGAGGTTTGATACGCTTCACAGAGTGGTACGGATCCGAATCTGTGATAATCCAAGCACCCGTAGGCACATGAGACTCCTTCAGAAAAATGTCAAATGTTATCCCAGGAAACTCAACAACCACTGGGTCATGTCCAAGTAGGACAAACAATCCAGTGGCCTCTCTCGCCATTTGCAAGGTGTCTAATCTCGCCAACACTGGGACCCAATCCTCCCCATCCCATTTCAAAAACGGCCAAGATTTTCTTGGGGGCCACTCCCCCTTGCTAATGAGAATGTATTCATGATCGAGGCGTTTGTAAATGGTGGGGAAGTGGCCACATCTGGCAAGGAACGCGCCAGCATTTTTAGCATCATCAAGGGTTGCGAAGATCTCCACAGTTTATCACACTCAATTTTTCTTTCTAATACACAGTCATACCCACATCTGAGGGCAGACACTGTGACTACATCGCTTGGTTTGAGTGCGCAACATGAAGAACCGCCACCAATCTATGCAGCAGTCATTGCTAAGAAATGGTGAGTATTTATTGAACAGAAACGTACACAACTCATTTGGATCCTTTGGCGCTCACTATCTTGATGACGTCCCTGTCCTTTAGCTCATGTTTGTCACTAATTCTCATCTTTGTACGTGCATCTATGCCATGGATAAAGGACTCCATCAGGTCTGTGTGTATGTGCCCTGCAAACTCCTTGGCAGTTGTGCCCTCTGACACAAGATACACATCAGGAAGCACATTACCATCACTATCAGTGAGTGTGTTTGCATCATGAACCGGATACACGGTGATCATATGGAGGAAGTCAAACACCGCACGATTCAGAATGTTCTGAACGCCTGAGCCTCCAAACTTTCTCAGTATTTGCTCCTTAATCTTTTCCAGCTGTTCAAGTTCTGACTCCTTTAAACCACTCTTTTCAAGTATCTCAAAGTCATCATCGCCCGGGATATACCTGATGACCCCTTTTCGTTCTAAATCCTTCAATACCTTCTCCGCAAGGGCGCTCACAGGTACCACCAAGTAGTCTGGTAATGTTTCTTGTAAGCGTTTGAAGTTGTCCTCAGCATTTGGCCGGTCAATCTTGTTGGCTGCGATGATGATGGGCTTTGCTATCCTTTGGAGTGTCCTCACGAAATGTTTCTTTTCCTCATCAGTCCACTTATCGGCAGTTTCAGCCTTTAAGTCCGAGTTTCTCAATGCCTTCAGAACATGGCCTCGGGTTATCTTGAGGCCGGACAGCTTCTCCAGAAGGAGATCTTCAAGCTTTGCTCCCTCAGATCGTACACGACCAGTAATCCGTCGCCAATCCTTCTCAATAATGGCCAACATCCACTCCACAAGCTCTTCTTCCAGAAATTGCACATCACCAAGCGGGTCATGGCTACCAGCAGCGACCTCTTGTCCCTCTGCATCCAAGCCTCCGCTTGCATCTACAATATGAATGAGCACATCTGCTTGTCTGAGATCGTCGAGGAACTGGTTTCCCATCCCCCGCCCCTTATGCGCCCCAGGAACAAGCCCTGCAACATCTATGAGTTTGATGGGGACAAGTCTGACTCTGTCTATACATATTGAATTCTGAGGATTATCCTCCACTTCGAAATCAGCACAGGCACATTTGGTCCGGACGTGAGTCACTCCGACATTTGCCTCTATTGTGGTGAATGGATAGCTCCCCACCTTAAACTCCGTCATGCACGCCGCATTTGTGAATGAAGTCTTTCCGCTAGAAGGCTTACCCACAATCCCGACACTGAACGATCCCGTCACTGTAAGACTCTCCATTGACATTCATTCTATCTCCCTACCAAGAGATAAACGCTTCACTCTGTTACTCTACCTCCCTATTCTCCTCCGCAGCACCTTTTGGCAATACCGATGCCTTTATATGAATCAGGATTCAATATGAATATGAATCAAGATTCAATATAATGAGATGTGAACAATGACAAAAATCTGTATTACTTCATCTGGACCAACACTAGACTCAATGGTCGACCCACGCTTTGGTCGATGCGCCTACTTCATCATTGCTGATCCTGAAACATATGCCTTTGAAGCTGTATCAAACGAGGCTGCCATGGCCTCGGGCGGAGCTGGCATCAGAGCTGCTCAGACTGTAGCATCCAAGGATGTCGATGCAGTTCTCACTGGTAGTGTCGGTCCTAATGCATTTCCAGCGCTACAGGATGCAGGGATCAAGATACTGTCTGGTGTGTCAGGTACGGTCAGAACAGCAATCGAGAATTACAACAAGAGTGGCTTTCAGGAGTTGACAACCCCGGGGCCCTCAAATGTAGGAAAAGGACAGGGTGGTCCTGGTCGTGGTTTGGGAATGGGTTATGGTTACGGAATGGGGATGGGCCGTGGGATGGGACGTGGCGGCGGCGGACGGGGTCGTCGTAGAGGAGGTAGGAACTGATGACCACCAGAATACTCATCCCAACCCATAATATGGAAGGCACTGAGATTGCTGACCACTTTGGAAGAGCGCCCTACTTCGCCGTGATTGACCTCGACAATAATGGCACTGCAATCAAGGCGCAAGTACATCCGAACAGGGGTGAGCACTCAGGTGGCAAAGGCCACGCTCACAATAATGTGCTGAGATTTCAACCCAGGGCAGTAATTGTGCAAGGAATGGGCCCTCGTGGAATCATGAGTTTTCAATCCCAGAATATAGCAGTTCTCAGGGCAAATAGCAGATCTGTTCAGGAGCTTGTTCAAGCCTATATTCGAAACGAGTTAGAGGAACTAACTGAAGGCTGCGCTGATGCTCATCATAAATGAACATGATCAGTTGAGTCATGGGTGTGATTGATTGATCATCACAGTTGCATCTGGAAAAGGTGGCACTGGAAAGACTACAGTCGCTGTGAACCTCGCCCTTTCAATTGGCTTTACAAATCTACTGGACTGTGATGTAGAAGAGCCGAATGTGCATACTCTTCTTCTTCCCACAAATCTCCAGACATCATCAGTGACTGTTCCCACCCCCTCAGTGGACCAAGGCAAGTGCACTCTTTGCGGAAAGTGTGCAGAATTCTGTCAGTTCAACGCAATTTTTGTGGGCAAAACGAAGACAATGATATACAATGAGATGTGTCACTCCTGTGGTGGGTGCAAACTTGTCTGTCCTGAGGATGCCATCAATGAGGTGGAACGACCTATTGGGAGAATTCATCAATCGAGCATTGGTGACACTCGTCTAGTCTATGGAGAGCTGTCTATAGGCGAACCAATTGCGACCACTCTGATAAAGAGAGTGAAGGATCAGGTCAAACCTAACGCGATCAACATCCTTGATGCACCTCCTGGAACCGCCTGTCCCGTGATTGAAACAATGCGGGATAGCGACTATCTGGTCTTGGTGACGGAACCAACTCCCTTTGGGCTCCACGATCTCTCCATGGCTGTTGATGTGGTGAAGGAACTGAACATCCCCTTTGGAGTGATAATCAACAGGGCCGGTATTGGTGATGAGGGAGTCACTGAGTACTGTAGAAAGAACGACATTCAAATCCTGATGGAAATCCCCTTCAATCGAACTATCGCTGAGCTCTATTCTCGCGGAATCCCTTTCATTCAAGAAATGCCTGAATGGCGTAATCGATTCAATGACCTGTTTGTTCGAATCACGGAGTTGGTGAAGAATGGTGAATGAGGTGGCAGTCATCAGTGGAAAGGGTGGTACAGGAAAGACTACCATCTGCGCGGCCCTAGGAATGATTGCTGATGAAATCGTCATGGCGGACTGCGATGTTGATGCTCCCGACCTCCATATCCTCCTCAGTCCCACCATAAAATCAACAACTGCCTTTGTGGCGTCTAAGATGGCTGTGATTGATGAAGACCTATGTACCTCTTGTGGGTTATGTGAGGAGGCTTGTCGATTCGATGCTATCACCGACTCTAAGGTTGATTCTATCGCTTGTGAAGGCTGTGGTGTGTGTGAATTTGTCTGTCCTGAGCATGCCATTCAAATGACTGATCATCAGTCGGGCAATCTCTATGAGTCAGACACCAGAGTCGGTCGAATGGCTCATGCAAAACTTCTACCCGGAGAGGGAAACTCAGGAAGACTGGTCACTGAAGTCAGAAAGCTCGCCACTAGGATTGCCACCGAGAACGGACTCTCAACGGTCCTTATCGATGGCTCACCAGGTATTGGCTGTCCAGTAATCGCAACAGTGACTGGCATTAAACTAGGCATTATAGTGACGGAGCCGACAATGTCGGGGATTCATGATATGCAAAGAGTCTTGGAGTTGCTAAAGAGATTCCGAGTGAAGGCTATGGTAATCATCAACAAGTTCGATTTGAACCTTGAGAACACAGAGGCCATAGAGAGGTATTGCACAGAAAATGATGCAGAGGTCCTGGGAAGAATCAAGTTTGACTCAATCATGACACAGTCAATGGTGGCTGCACAGACATTGCCCGAGTTTGCGCCAGACCATGAGATATCACAGCTACTACAAGCGTTTTGGTGTCGAGTCACAGAGAGCCTCTCCAGCTATGATACAGAGGAACATCACACCGTGCATTAGTAAAACACTTTGTTGAAAAGTGTAATAAGAAACCTCTGTCTATCTATACTGGGATTGAGATGCAAAGGCGGAGAAAAGGTGGCCGTGGTAGGTTTCCAATTCAACCCAAAATAGGAAGTAAGCCAAGAGCAGAGAAGATGACCCCTGATCCATCAGGCAACGAAGATCCGATTCACATCGATCTTGCAGAGGCGGAGGTACTTCGTCTTGTGGACCTAGAAGGACTATACCAAGAACAGGCTGGAAAACAAATGGGGGTCAGTCGAGGTACGATTTGGAGACTGCTTGCCAGTGCTAGGGAAAAGGTGACACGGTCAATCTATGAGGGAAGACCTCTCTTGGTAGGTATTCCATTAGATGAGGACACATGACAGGTATCTAGCTGCCAGATTTACACTCGGCCAAGGTCATGTCTGTGGCCATTTGTTAAGTAGTTAAATTCTTGCAATTACTTCCCTTCCCTTCCACTGCAACGTTTTCCAGTCCTAGGTATTACTAACAGTTTAGAGTGACTTCAGAGTGCAACAGAATGAGACCTTTGGGGTGTCGTAATACGCGGCACCCTCTTATATAGAGAAACTGCAACTCTATCCCTTGGAGAGTGAGACGTATTCAACTAGACCTGCCCAGCCGGATTGAACCTGCTACCAACTATGTAATCAGACGTCCGGGTATTCCCCGATGGTGGGACCCAGTGGCTCGCCCACATGTTGCTGTAATCGTCAAGAACCCTGCGAACGGTGGAGAAATCCGGTATTTTCTCTCACGCTGTGGTGAGAAGGACCCAAGCGGACGCACCACACTCGATGTGAGCGATATCGATACTCTTCCAGAGGGCACGCTCCTTGAAATCAGATACAATGCCACCAAGGCAAATTTGTACATGCTCGAGAAGGTCGGAGCGGTCCCCTGCTGGCGTTGGATAGATCGCAGTCAGGGTCTCCAGAGCTTTGAAACCGATTCACCACAATGGGACTATCGTGTTGATACAAATCTGGGCTCCAATGATTTTACATACTCTTGACTCTCAAATCATTGTAAAATCTTGCAAGTTACCACTCTTTTTTAGGCAAGAAGTTTATCTTCCAGAACGAGGAAAGATTGATGCAGCCATTTGAGATTGCAAAAGGCGTATACTGGGTTGGTGCTCTGGACTATAATCTTCGCCATTTCCATGGCTATAGTTACACAACGCATCATGGCACAACTTACAATGCATACCTGATAGTTGGAAAGAAGGTGGCGTTGGTCGATACTGTGATGGGTCCTTTTAGAGATGAAATGTTGACAAGAATTTCCAAAGTGATTGATCCCTCAAAAATCGATTATATGATATCGAACCACACAGAGATGGACCATTCAGGTACGACACCTGAAATTCTCAAGATAGCTTCGGATGCTCGGCTCGTCTGTACTTCGAAAGCTGTTGACCAGCTCAAAAAACACTACACTGATGGGTGGAATATCCAGACAGTCAAGACAGGAGATGAGTTGGATTTAGGGGGAAAGACCCTACGGTTCTACGAGGCACCAATGCTTCACTGGCCTGAATCCATGTTCACCTACTATGTAGAAAAGCAAATTTTGTTGCCAAATGACGCATTTGGTCAACATTACGCCACAGAGAAACGTTTTGCGGATGAAGTGAATCAGCAAGTACTTTGGCGTGAGGCTGAGAAATACTATGCAAATATTCTGTGGCCGCTAAGTAGAATGGTCCAGAGAAAAATCGAGGAAGTTGTTGAGCTAGGTTTACCAATCAAAATGATAGCTCCCTCCCATGGTCTCATCTGGAGAAAGAATCCACTGCAAATTGCCACGAGATATCTCGAGTGGGCTAAGGGTGAGAGATTTCAAGACAAGATTGTCATCACTTGGGACACTATGTGGGAAAGCACGACAAAGATAGCCCGTGCAATAGCTGAAGGTGTTCACAGTGAGGGTTTGGAACCTATTCTGAAACTCATCCCGCATAGTGACCGCAGCGACATCATGGCAGACTTATTGGAGGCCCGAGGTATTCTCGTTGGAAGTGCAACTCTACACAACGACATCCTCCCAACTGTTGCACCCGTTCTCTCCGATTTGGAGGTGCTGAAACCTGCTGGAAAGAAATGTGCCGCTTTCGGGTCATATGGTTGGGGCGGCGGAGCTGTGAAAAAGATTCAGGAGTTCATGGAGAAGGGAAAGATGGACATCATTATGGAGCCATTCACAGTGAAATGGGTGCCAGATGACACTGAACTTGAACAAGCCTTCAACTTTGGAAAAGAGTTTGCTAAGAAGGTGAAGTAATCAAGTCTTACGAATAACTTTAAAACTCGCATGGCGACACTTAGCTCAACACTAGCGGGTTGGGGAAGCCAGGCCTATCCCGCAGGGCTCATAGGAGCCTTGCCGCTCGGAGATACCCTGAGATCGGATGTTCAAATCATCCACCCGCTACCACTTCTCTATTTCTTTTCTAACAGTTTTTACAGACAAAGAGCAGAATATAACAGGTAGAGCAAGGAAGAGTGCCATAAAGGGAAAACCTGGTAATGCAAGAGAAGCGAATATTGTGGTTCCCATTCCAAAAGCAAATAGAATCAATAATACCAATCTCAACAGAATAGACGACTCAGAAATCTTGCCTTTATAGTGTAATAATGGCGGTGCGAGAAGCAGACACATCACTATAAATCCAAAGAGCGTAGCTACGACTGGAAGAGTTGTATCAAAGAATTGCATTTCTGGAAGTGTTACAGGTAGATGTCTGAATTGAATCTACCTATTCACGTAACACCACCCGCTACCATCACTTTTTCTGGTTGACCAAAACGCCTATCTCGTGCCTGATTGATATCTATAAAGGAGTGGAGGTTTCTTGAGTTCAGATAAGATTGTAATTGAGATTGATCGGGACATCTATCGACTGTGTATGGCATGCGCTGTTGTTGCTTTTTTGCCTGTATTCATCTTCATCATTACACCTTTGACGGGATTCTTAGCCTTCTTGTTTGGCTGGTATTTTCCAATCAGCATATTTGTTGTCTGGCCACTTGTTGTGATACTTTTTCTTTACTGTTTGAGTAGATGGGAAAGCGAACCATCTCCTGAAGCAGACTCAATAATGAATCAGCCGGAGTAAGTCTTTGAAGAATGACCCGCCCGCTATCACTTCTTTTCTCGAAGCATAATCCTACTTGTTGTAGTAGTATAATGCAGATACTCCTGCGAAGACAACAGCTCCAATCCATATCATAACTAAGGCAAGAAGAGTATCAAAGGACACGTCAGTGGCGGAAAGACCAATGATTGCAACTGGAACCACAAAAAGCACGAAAGCAAACCCATTACGAGCGGCCTTGTCAGAAATCTGTATCGAGCGCTCGTCACGAAATCTCTGAGCATAGACAGTGAACCCTATTAGAACTGAAACAACAACGATCTCCGCCCCGAATGAGGGGATGGAAAAAGGTATGTCTGAAGTTGGGAAAAGAAAACTCAAAGTGATCTGTGCGAGGAGCCATCCAAAGACCAAGATAACTCCCATTATTAGTAGATCCCTATTTGATAGTTTCAAGCTCAATCCAGATTCACCCCTATTTTCGATAATAGTAAACCAAAGACAGGTAGCAGATAATTAGTGACGACATCCATGGCACAAGGACAAGCCCGGCTGCTATCTGAAGTGTTATTTCTTCAACCACTACGAGCACCACAGAACTCACGGGAAGAGTGAGTATGTAGAAGACAAAGGCATTGCGCGCAGCGAGAATCATGATTTGCGTAAACCGTTCATCATGGAACCGTCGCATATAGAAAAGAATGATCAGAGCCCCAATTGCGGCGCTAACACCTGAAAAGATGCTGCTCAGAGATAATACATCCAGAGCCCAAAGTATTGCAAACACTATCATAACCATTACTACGGCACTGAGAGCTGTTATTATATTACGATTCATTCTTTTCACCCCGATATTCGAATATGTCCTCAATCTTTACCCCGAACAGATTTGCCAGCTTGAACGCTAGTGCGAGCGATGGGTTGTAGGTGCCCTTCTCCATTGAGATGATTGTTTGTCTAGTCACCCCGAGATGTTTTGCAATACCTTCCTGGGTCCAAAGCTCAGGTGTATCTGAATCATTCATCTTGGATTCACGAAGTTCTCGCAGTCTATTCACGATCATGCTGACGACCAGCCCAAATGTAAAGTTCATTTTACGTAAAACAAACTTTACATTTAAATGTATGTTTCCCAGTTCAATATGGGCTAAAATAGATACATCCGCCCATAACCATGTGATACACACATTGTTCTTTCATCTACACAGGTCCCGATGTGGAGTAGTCTCGCAATGATAGCAGAAGTTGCCCTCCTGATAGGAATCTATGCCATCTGGCTCCTTCTCTTAGTGAATGCGATGGTGTCTAGCGAGGAGATTTCCCTGACTGTGGCAACACTGCCCTTCATTGTGACTTTCCCGATAGCTCTGATTCTTGCAGCATGGGTTGAGATTCAGATTCCAGGGGTATTTATTGTTGATATCGTGCTCACAATGATAATAGGCGTCCTCCTCTTCGTGAGGTGGGTCATGGCTATAGTGGGAGAATGATTACTACTTAGCCCTACGCTTGAATTCAGTGTATCCGCATCGACCACAGGCAAAACGGTCGAAATGTTCAGCCATGAACGTGCCCTTCTCGCAACGCGGACAGGACTTCTTGGTTCGGTTTATGCTACCTGACTTGTCAACCTTGTACATCTCATGTGTCTTAGGCATCTATTCTTCTCCCTCTGCTTGTTTCTTTGGTTCATGTCTCTTGACAATGTGATTAAGTTCAATTCGTTTCATCTGGTCTGGGTCAGAATAGATTCTTGCTGTTCCTTCAGTTATCCCTGCACCAAACCTAGTTTCAAGTTTTCTAATGACTACTGCACCAGAGTCTGCATTGAACTGCGCAACAATCTTTGCACGAATATCTGTGTGACTCGGGGTTTTTGCTCCAATATGATCGACCCTGAAGTCGACTTCCTTTCTTGCTAGGAGTTTGTTCTCCCGTTCACCTAAGATTTCGATTTTCATTGGCATCACTTACCGAATGTCAGACTGCCTCAGGGACAGGTCAGCCAATCGACCTGAGGTTGTCTAATAAAGCTTTCACCATCGACAACAATCATTAACGAACCTTCAACGCGTATTTCCCTGGTTTGTCGATGTTGAGTCGAGAGGCAACATAGGAACTCAGTCTAGGATCCTCACGTTTGCTTCGCCCTGGAAGAATGACCACAATCCCTGTATAGGACGTAGAGAGATTGGTGCTTTTGCAGTTGGGGCACATACTTTCAGCTGTGAGATAGTGGCACACTTTACATGCTTTCATCTTTGCTATTATTGTCCCCTCCTGGTTTACTTCTTTTTCTCTCCGCGAGCTGCTCTCACATCCTCTTCTACCCAAGAACGGTCTGGACCTATCTTTCCGAGGAATGGTTGTCTCATTGTGAGACCGAGTTTTCCAGACTTGTTACCAGACTCGAAACTTATCGATGTGACTCTTGCTCTCACCATGTCGCCTTCAGCCAGAGTTCTGCCAGTTTCTTTACCAAGAAGCGCGTTACCCTTCGAGTCTTGCGTGATAAAGTCATCACATATCTGACTGACATGACAGAGCCCATCGAGTGGTCCCATTCTGATGAAAGCTCCAAAGTCCATCAGTTCTACCACGTTTCCTTCCACCAACTCATGCCGGAGGGGTTTGAAAACAAGCACACGATAGGTCACAGAATGATAGGTCGCACCATCACCTGGCATCAGACGCCCCTGGCCTATCTCATCAATTCCGATGACCGCAATCATCAACCCGACGTCTCGGTCGAGGACGTTCTCGTGTTGCTTCCGCAGGTGAAGCATGGCCGCATCTTCCATGGGGGAACCAAACTGTGATGGAGGAATACGCACCACATCTTTTACTGTCACTATGCTGTACAATTATTGCCGCTCCTTGTCTAGCAGGACGTTTTTTAATCAGAACAATCAGACTCGAGGACCAACCCGAGGCCTGAACCCGACGGCTCAGCGCAGACTCGCTTTGAAAAACATAAAAACGTTGTGACACGGTCTCAAAAAATCGCTCCTTCGAGTTCCAAGTGGTTCTTCCCACGAAGCATGAGGACTGGTATACCCAGTTTGGAAGCTCTATCTCTAAGTTCTCGATCGTTAGTAGCGAGCACCCCCCTAACAGAGGAGGCGTACTCCAAGAGCTGATCATCCACACTGGAACCTCTCGTATAGTGGTCAATACCGACAATCTTACATCTTTCAGTCAGATCCAAGGCTACCTTGAAAAATCGCTCTTCTGTTCTCCCAGCTCTCTCAAGATTACTCTTAATTTCGTCCAATACCGATTCTAGAAGGATGAACTCAACACTTCGCTCAAGCAGTCTCTCAGCCTCAGAAAAAACGTCAACTCCAAACTGTGCTGGTATGGTCAGGAAGTTTGTATCAAGTATCACAGGAAGTGGCAAGGTTGTCACCAGGTTTGCGTGAATACTTCTCATTCATTTGTGCTTTAAATCTCAGCATAACCAATAAGTCGCCACTTGTTTTCAACTCTGCGTCCAATAGCTATTCTTTGCCCTTTCTCAGCAGCCACTGGACGTTTGAGTGTTAGTTCAATCTCATCCCCATGCAGCCTCGTAATCACGCCTACTGTAGGTGCAGTTCCAACCACTAGCATCATTGGCTCGTTCAGCTTGAGATTCTCCACTTCTTTCTTGGACTCCATGCCGACCACTCTCTGCATAAGAATCGGAGTTATCATGATTTTGTCATAGATTTTGGGCATTTTTCCAACTTTCCCAACGACATTTCCAACCAGACGGTCAGCTCGAGTCGAAGCAGGGTCAAGAGCTGTTCCTACACCTATCAATCCTCCAGGATATGCCTCTTGGAGCGAGTTCCCGCTCCCAGACAGGAGACTTGAAACCTTCGCTTTGATGGGTTTGAATCCCTTCTCACTCTTGGCTCCTGGAGCTATTTCAATCTCATCGCCTATACGAAGCCTCCCCTGTACGATTGACCCGCCAATGACTCCTCCTCGCATGTTCATAGGCAGTGTGCCTGGCTTGTTTATGTCAAACGACCGTGCGACGAACATCTTAGGAGCAGCAGTGCTATCTCGGTTCGGAGTTGGCATAACCTCCTGAATCGTCTGAATGAGCAGATCGGTGTTTGCTCCAAAGATAGCTGAAACTGGTATAATTGGAGCATTCTCCGCAGTTGTCCCCTTCACAAAGTCTTTGATTTGTTTGTAGTGCTTTTTGGCCTGCTCTTTTGTAACGAGTTCTATCTTGTTTTGGACAAGAATGATGTTCTTCACCCCAACAATCTCAAGGGCGTGAAGGTGCTCAGAGGTCTGTGGCATTGGACATGGCTCATTCGCTGCAATCACCAAGATAGCTCCATCCATAAGACTAGCTCCGCTGAGACACGTTGCCATGAGAGACTCGTGACCAGGACTATCAACAAATGAGATCTCTCTCAGGACTTCCAAATCTCCTCCACATTTGCCACACTTTCCATCTTTTGTCAAATGCGAGGTTGTGTATGCTTCAAGGTCAGGGCAGCTCTTACACTTCAAAAGCGTAGTAGCTGCATACCCAAGTCTAATCGAAATCCCACGTCTTATCTCATCTGAATGACGATCAGTCCACTCTCCTGTTAGATATGAAACAAGTGTGGTCTTGCCATGGTCGACATGACCCAGTGTGCCAATACTAATCTCTGACTGTCCCTCGTATTTCCTGGTCACCTGATTGTCACTTCCGACTGTCGTTTGTGGAGGTTAATTTCTGTCATCCCGTTGCACATATGAAGTATATGGTTCGAACTAGGGACACAAAGATGATTAGTTAGTGCGAGGGTCTATACAGGCTTCATCACAAGCTCTTCGAGAGGTGTAGCGCCTTTCTCCTCTACTCTCATATTGACCTGGGATATACCCAAGCTCAACTCTCTCCCACGCACTGTTTTTCTTCTCGCAATACCCTCTCTCTTTGGCCTAAAGCCAGGCGGACCATGTATCAAAACACGTTTCTTTCCACTACCATGCACGTCAGGTCGAATTGGGAACCCAGAGGAGTCGCTCCCGCCTGTGATCTTCAACTTGTATCCAGGTAGTCCTAAGACATCACCCTCAACAATCTCGCCAACAGTTTTCCCAACAAGAGCATTTGTTTTGGCATCATCTAACTCGTACTGGATTGCTTCTCCAGTTTCTGGGTCTGATATCACAAGCTTGAATGGCAATTATCGCTTCGCCTACCTGAGTCAATAGTAAGGGGTCCTAAAAGACACCAGTGGAAGCCAAATTGACTCACTTTATGAGGATTGTGGTTGGACCGACTAGAGAAGCACTCTTGCAACTTATACCGCGTACATAATGATTATAACACATGTCAATTATGCCCGCACCCACTCCGAGGACTGACAATAAATGGATCCAGTGACGGTATTTGGTATTATTGGCTTCATCTGGCTTGTGATTTATTTCGTTGCTCAAGCAATAGGTGTTGAGAAACTCAAAGAGAAGGGTATTGACGCTGGGTTCCCCTTCTTCATCATGTATCGCACGGAGCGATTGAACGCATTTCTCACACGGATGGGCAAGAAGTTCCCACGCGCCTTCTTCAATGTTGGAATTGTCGTGGGCTTTGGTGGGATGATATTCAGTTTTTGGTTGTTTGGTGACAATCTGATTAAGTTCTTCGTTCAACCAGCAGCCGCAGGAGGTGTTGTCCCCATAATCCCTGGTGTCACAATCACAGGTCTTCCTCTGGTATACATGTTGATTGGCTTGGCAGTCACCCTTCTCACTCATGAGTTTGCCCATGGCTTGGCAGCCTCAAAAGACAATATTAGCATCAAGAGCTCAGGACTACTAGCCTTCCTAGTGTTATTTGGCGGCTTTGTTGAACCTGATGAGGAGCAGTTCGAGAAGGAAGCCACTCCACAGTCACGCATGCGAATGCTAGCTGCTGGATCATACGCTAACTTCGCCTGGGGCTTTGTGTTTCTGATAATCTTAGCAAACTTCTATCCTTTGATGTCAATAGGATACTATCCTCCAAGTGGAGCTTATGTCTATGATTTACAGGCTGGTAGTCCAGCCGCAGAGGCGCTCGAAATTGGCGATGTCATAGTTGGTCTTAATGACACAGTAATTGCTAACTGGACTGCAGTGAGCCTATTCATGGTTGATGCCCAAGCGGGCACTCAACTTACCATACATACACTTGATAGTGAAGTGACAATCATACTGGCTCCAAATGAACAAAATGCTAGTAGAGGATACATGGGGGTCTATGGGTCTGACTACTGGGAGCCTAAACCCGGTTGGGACCTATTTCTGACGCCCATGTTCGTGTTTCATCTCCAACAAATCATCTTCTGGTGTTATTTGATTCTGATATCCATTGCACTCTTCAACCTTCTCCCCATCCCAGTCTTTGATGGTGACAAGTTGTTGTCCAATGGTCTCAGCCTGGTCATTAAGGATGAGAGGAAAATCAAGTATATTATGTGGCCTATTCGAATCGCTGCGCTTGGAATTGTCCTACTGAGCATCATTCTGAGCTTTATCACGGGTAAAGGGCTCTTCTAGCTCGAACACTCAAGTTGTGTGGGACCTAAAAAGGGGCGAAACGGATGGTCTTCTGATGAAAGATGATGACCCACCAGATTGGTACAAAGCAAGAAGTGCGAGAAAAAGCTAGGAAAGCACTTACAGATTATCTAACAATGTTCATGCCTGGCTCTTGGAAAGAGCCCCTTGACAAGATAAGGCTACTACTACAAGCTAATGGGGATATTGATTGGGAAGCCCTCAAGGGCCATGCCCTTCTATACTTTGACGAGCAGCGGCTCTCTGAAGATAGAGTCGAATGTCTAGCTCGTGTAGAACGCCTGAGTGACACCTTCAAGGAGATTCATAGTGTTCTCTCCCCTGCAGAATGGCACAAGACTATTGACGATATTATCTTTGCTGCGAATTTCCGGGCAAGCAAAGCGGCACTCCATTCAAGACGTGTTCAGATAGTAGATGATCTGAAAGAAAAGGAGAAGGAAAATCCAGAAGCAAAGAAGACGAAATGAAGCTAAGAACTTCTTCCGCATGACACTAACTTTAACTTGAAATCCTATGACAATGGCGACTTGGAGTCGCTTGTATGCAGTCGGGATGTTCAAAATGTGGCAAACCTGCAGTGTATCTAAGGAGGTACACCTCGGAACGACTGTGTCAAACATGTCTGCTCGAAACAACGACGGATAGGGTGCGTCGCACCATAAATCGTCATAAGATGCTCCAAGAGAATGACAGGATAGCTGTAGCAATCTCCGGTGGAAAAGACAGTGCAGTACTCCTTCATGTTCTTCACTCGATTGAGAGCAATTTTCCTGAATCGGAATTAATCCCAGTTACAGTTGACGAGGGCATCATCGGATACAGGGACAAGGCTCTCGAAGCAGCGAGGGAGCTTACCAGGTCTCTTGATTTAACACTTGAAATTGTGTCTTTCAAGGACCTATTCGATTATACTTTGGATGACCTCGTGCAGTTGAAGCCTGATGGTTCATTGGGTGCTTGTTCCTATTGTGGAGTATTCCGACGACGGGCACTCAACGAGATTGCCAAGAATATGAAAGCAGATGTTATTGCCACTGGTCACAATCTTGACGATGAGGCACAAACGGTCTTAATGAACATCATGCGTGGGGATAGTCGAAGAATAGCACGTACAAATGTCCCAAGAAGTAGATCAATAGATGGCTTAGTTCCACGCATAAAACCTCTTACAGAGTTGTCTGAGAGAGACATAGTTGCGTACTCCCATCATCTGAATCTTGCCTATCATGATGTTCCCTGTCCATATGCTGGCGAAGCATATCGAAACGACCTGAGGTCCTTCCTAAATGACATGGAGCACAAACGACCAGGTACCTTGCTAGCAATACTGCGCTCAGCAGAGGCCATGACCGAAGCTTTCCAACTCAATCCGTCTAACTGGACTCTGATAACATGTGAGAGATGCGAAACACCATCTCCATCAAGGATATGCAAGGTGTGCAAATTGCTTGAGGAGATAAGGGGATGATTGCAAAGTGGCAAAGAAGCCAGAAGTGTTGCATGAGTTTCGTGAGGTCCGTTATACACAGAATCACTGGGACCAGCTCCAGACCATTAGAAAGACTGCTCTTGATACGATAGTCAAACTCGAGTCAGACCGAATCAAACCGTTTGTTTATGGCTCTGTGGCACGTGGTGACATCACAAAATCATCCGACATCGATATCATCATTCTCCGTCCGGTGTCCAGCTATCGTATTGAACTTGTCTTGGGCACCCCCCTAAAACGTGAGCTTGTCCAAGCTACTCCTTCAATGGTCCTCAAGGGGCACATCCATCTTCAAGAGAACACCGTTGTGACTTTTCCACTGTTCAAACTCATGCCTAGAGAAGAGGAGTTCTATCGTTGGGGTGGTCTACTTGATAGCCATGGATTGAAGGACAACTCGAGAGTATATGGTGTTGACAAACGACTTGTTCTGATAGAACCAATAGAAACTGGTCATCTTGAACAGGGAGTCATCGGTCATGAAGAGGAAGTGTGCAGGAAACTGGGCGTGAGCCTTGCAATTGCGAAAGAACGAGTCAGAGTCCTGACACGACGAGACTCAGTTGGCAGAACTGGTGTCTATCTCACCAGACACTTGGATGATGATGAGAACTTTGAAGCAGTTGCAAAGAGCCTCCAAGACAGTGATCCAGCACTACGCAGAACGATTCACAGGAGAGGTGGATAGAGAATGGGGTCGTTGAAACGAAAAATCAGAGAGATTGAAGGTGGCTCGCTCATCATTGGTCACTTGCCGCTCGGATGTCAACTTTGTACAAATGGCTCAAAGATGGTCTTATTCGTGACAGGACTATGTGACAGCTCCTGCTACTACTGTCCTCTCTCTCTGGACCGGTCTGGTCAGGATGTTACATTCGCTGATGAGATGCCAGTGTCTGATGATGGTGATATTTTGTATGAAGTAAGGACCATCAAAGGTCAGGGTGTAGGTATCAGTGGTGGGGACCCCCTATGTAACCTAGAACGAACCCTGAAATACATCCATTTACTGAAAAGGGAGTTCGGACCCCGATTTCACCTTCATCTTTATACCAGCCAGACAAATGTCAGTGAAGAGGTGTTGACAAAACTGCACAATGCAGGACTTGATGAGATTCGATTCCACCCCCAGAGTAGCGATTGGTCTGGAGTTCAAAGAGCGGTAAACATTGGCATCAATGTTGGAATTGAGGTACCTGCAGTCCCTGGGAAAGAGGATGACCTAAAGAAAGTTGCCAAGAGAGGCGAGGATATGGGGGTTTCTTTTCTTAATATCAACGAGCTCGAGGCAAGCGAAACGAATTTTGAAAAGCTGGTGTCTCTCGGAATGCGACTGACAAGTTTGGCGAGTGCAAGCATTGATGGGAGTGCATCCACAGCAAAAGAGGTTCTAGAGTGGTCTGAAGACAATCTTGAACACATCTCTGTGCATTTCTGCTCAGCTCGTTTCAAAGATTCCGTACAGCTAAGACGAAGACTGGAACGCAGACTTAAACAGACAATACGGGATTTTGAAGAACGCGACGAACAAGACCCTCTGCTTATTCTTGGTGTGATTCGAGCAGTACATGGTCGACAATTAGACCATGATCAATTAGTAGTGATACACTCCACTCTACAAAATCAATTTGATGTCCCTACTGTCCTCATGAATATTGATGAGAACAGAATGCGCATTGAAATTGCTCCTTGGGTCATTGAGAGCATCTCTGACCAACTCAAAGAAATCCTTGTAGACATGAAAGATCTTGAGATTGGGATTGCTTTCGAATATCCTACTTGGGATCGTCTTCAAACTATGTTTGACCCACTCTAACTACTGTGTAATCCTATAGCGTAAGATGGCAGCAATGCCTCCCAGACGTTGGAGCTGGTCACCAGCGGGATGATCTGTTGAAACAATGTGGAACATTCCTCTGGTCTTCTCAGTATCTCTAATCAATGAGTCCATCCAGCGACGCGCTCGCTCATCCCCCTCTCTGAGTTTCTTGTCTGTGATGAGTAGCTCTTCAATTGCGCCATATTGTACTGCTCTGGAAACCTCCTCATCGCCATATGCACCAAGTCCGTCATCCTTTGAGATATGCTCAATTAAGGCTTCCACTAGACGTGTTTCAGTTTCTACCTTGAGTTCAGTCACAGCCTTGGAGATAACTCCGCGATACAGTATCTCTTTTGCACCGGGGACACCTATAGAGTTTGTACTCTCGACAACAACAGCTGGTAGGGTCTTAATCTTGGCCGCCATTAGATAGTCTCTGAAATGATCCTTCACAAATCCTGGACCTGCAATCACAATCAAACCAAACTGGTGCTGCTCGAGTTGTGATTGTAATGCGAGAAGAGTATCTGCAAAGAAATCCTTCATGGTGGCATCGTATGACCTTTGGTCCCCTCGTTTTCTTGAGATGTTCATACGAACCCGTACCGCTTCCTTAATGCCAGAATCCGCTGCTAAGAATAGCTCTGCAGCACCATCCTCAATTGTCACTATCAGACACATTGGTCGAAGTTGTGATTTCGTAGCCGCTTTGAGCCTATCAAGTACAAACTTTGGCCAGTGCTCTTTGATGATGGTCAGGGTGTCACCTGTTTCAATATTGATTGTATGATATGAACCAATATTGACCAGGTCTGCAGGGCCCTCGAGAATCACACCCTTGATACGTACTCGATTGGAGAAATTGTGGAACGAAACCTCTTCAACCTGTAACTTCAATATCATTGTCTTCCGAGTACTCTCTTGCTTTCGACTTTCCTCGTCACCAATTCGCACTCGGCGCGAAGTCTTTGAGATGACGATATCACTAGGTCCCACTGTATTATAGAGGTGCCAAAGATCATCCAGAGTTTCAATCTTCAGCGCAATTACGCCATCCTTTAGGACCTGCTTTATGATTTTCAAGTGGTCACCTCTGAGCAGCTCTACCTCTTAGAAGAAATAGTCTCTGCTAATCGAAGAATCAGGGGTTCTGGGTCCCATGAGTTGATAACTACTCTCATCAATGCCTCTACTCAATATCTCTGCTTGTTGTACATGACCTTGGAGAACGAATTCACTTCCATCCCGTACCGCGAGGTCTCCAGCAATCCTGATGATTCCTCCAAGTTCACGCAACCGGAGGGTATAAGCTTCTCTCTGACCATCAAGTTGAAGAGCCAACTCTCCTGCAATCTCAAGAACTTGCTCTACAGCTTTCACAGTCAGATGTGGAATTTTGCCATCCTCGTGAACAGTGTGCGCAGTAAATCGAACAAGATCATTGGTTATTCTCTGACTCTTTGGAGTCCAAGAATCAAGCATGATCTCATATCCATATCCCCTAATCCTGGACCGTAGGGGTGGAAGTATATTTTTGAGATGCTCAATATTGCATGATGCGAAGAGAATGAAATCGCAGGGCACATCATTGACACGGACCGCAGCTCCTGAGCTAAGTGGATTATGTCCTGAAATCGAGTACACTCGGTCTTGCATTGCAGTCAACAAGTGACTCTGATAAACTCCAAGCGCGGCTATCTCGTCTATGTAGAGAATTCCCTCGTGAGCCTCATGAATCGCTCCTGGGACAACTCGTTGGTGTGCAGCCAGTCCAAGGGACTCTGCACTTCCATATGGATCATGTTTGACATCCCCTAGCAGCTCCACAGGACTTGCACCACTCACTCTAATGTAGCGACATGATTCCAGAGATACAAGAACACGCTCCTGATGATTTTGGTCCCTCTCAATTTCTCTCTCTTCGGAAGTAGCACGGCGCTGGCTCACTCTGATTTCACCAGAGTCAAGCCTCTCATACATGGTGTGATATGAGCCTCCCTTGAAATCCTCAAATGATGTCACAGTCCTAAGTGCAGGTTCCCTTACAACATCCAACATTCTAAATAGTCCGTGATATGACTCCCCTGGAGCCCAATCAAACCGTTTCTCTGACTCGCAGTTCACACACACACTTGCCTCTGGTGATGAGATGTGACCACAAGAAGGACAACGAAACCCCATCTTGATTGATATCTCACGGGGTAGTCTGTCAGGAGTGACATAAAACACATCTTGGACTTGATACTCCAGCTTGGCACTGACTTGACTTCGCCAGTCCTTGCGAATGACAACCACCTCTGGTCTGTCTGGCTGAGATGGGTTGTATCGAAGACGAATCTCCTCTCTTGGTTTGTCAAGGAGTGAATATGCAGCCTTTGCCAACATCGACTTGCCTATGCCAGGTGCTCCACAAAGTAAAACATGCCTGCGTTGTTTTACCGCAGAACGAACCAAGGACACAGCATGCTCTTGGCCCACGATAATCTGGAATGGATCTTTGGAAGTATCCACTTCTTTTGTTGTTTCCAATCCATCCATGATTGATGCCAAGACAAGAACCTCATGTGTTCTGTGTATGATGAATCAAAGACGCAGTGACATAATTGTGAGTATTACTCCACTCATCATGTAAAAGGAGGAATAACCTTTGAACCCTCCAAGTTACATACTTTATTTGTCTAATGGCCAAGATCGTCAAAGGTCACTATCTGCATACTGCTGGGTTTGTTCTCAATGTCTGCAACGGCCGCCCCTATCATCAGCTGGGTCTTTTTAGTAGACGCTATGTCCACAAGACGTTGAGTAATCACACCGTCAAACACAATTGTTGGCACCTCATCCTGTTGTTCCAAGGTCTTTGCAAGTTCAGCCACCCCGCATTCGATAATGACTTTCTTGTCTTTCCCAAAGAGAAGCGCCTTGAAGGACTCCTTTATGTCTTCAATCCTAGAAGCATATACTTCATCAACAGTCACAGGTATCCTCCGCGTCACCGGTCTTCTCCGGCTCGCAACTCGACGATCCTCCAAAATCTCTGGCGTACCAAAGTCATCGGCTGGTCTTGCCTCTTTTCGTGTTCGAGTGACCTGCTTTGTTGGCCTTTTCTTCTTAGTGGGAGCCGCCCTCCTCTCCTTGACCAAGGCAAGAGCTTGTTCAGCTGGTATTTGAGCCTGAAGCGCCATCGTTACCTCTTTTCTCGTGAGGTCTTCTACTTCCTTCCCTTCTGGAGCACGAGCAATATAGTGAACCTTTGCTACTTGCATCAACTCTCTCAGAATGAGGTCTCCACCCCTATCTCCATCAAGAAAAGCGACTACTTTCTTTCCCCTCTTCTTTGTGAGGTCAACAATGCTCTTGGGAACATGAGTTCCCTCTACAGCAACAGTGTTCGTTATTCCACACTTGATGAGGTTAATTACATCCGCACGACCTTCGACAATTATTATCTCTGAACTATCGTTCAGTCCTGGACCAGCTGGCAGATTATCAGGACCATATTTAGAAACAGTCACCTTGCTACCCTTTGTGACTGCAGTCTTAATCTCTTCAGTTCCTGGTGAGATGTCTTCTTCCCACCCTTTCAAAATACTAATAGCCCTGCTGACGACCTTTCGTCTCTTTGCGCCTCTGATGTCTTCCAACTTCTCAAGAGTGACTTTTGCAGTACATGGACCTACCCGGTCCACTGTTTCTAGTGATGCTGCAAGAATTGCAGTAGCAGTCTTGTTCAGTGAAACCGGAATCACAATCTCACCGGTACTGTTACCACCCTCTGATCTTATCACTATCTGAATTCTACCAATACGACCAGTACGCTGAAGTTCTCGTAGATCAAGATCTTCTCCGAGTAGGCCTTCGGTCTGACCAAATATCGCACCAACGACATCAGGTTTGTCAACTACGCCCTCAATCTTTATCCGAGCACGTATGACGTATTTAGCAGCACTCTGGTCGAAATCTGTACCTATTTCTATACACGTCTCCTATGTTATGCTGCCACGTTACCTCGCTCTCTAGACAGAGGCGATTCTATCTGCGTTTCGTCACGGAGAAGCCTATGCATCTAGACTGTGATTGGAATAAGACCTCTATATGATACTACTCTAACCCATGCCCGAACATATACTATGATACTCGTGATGATAATCCTGTGAATGGTAATAGTCCTAAGACTTTGCGCAGTGCTTTCACCGACTCGAACCCATGTCCAAAGTCGTGGTCGCGTGGCGCTGTGATATGATGATATGATGATTTGCAAAGCACAACCGAGTCTTACTCACTTGTGCTATACACGGGGGCTGTTTCCCCAGTGTATTTGAAGATGTCGCTATCACCATATATCCTATGTCCAGATGGACTCCTGTGTACCAATCAACAGCCTGATTCGCGCCATGTGAAAATCCTAATATGACAAAAAGTGTAGTGATTCATGTTTGGGAATATTCGGTCCCGTTCACGAGGGCGCACCGAGGCTCAGCCAATGAAGTGTTGCGCATAGGACGGGTCACATCCTGAACCAATGCCTGCCAAACACCAAGAGGACGAGCCCTAACGGACTCGCTTGATGGGGATGATAGTCCTTAGATGAAGAGCGGGTCACCCCGGCTTCGTACATTGGCGGGCGGGTCGGTGTCAGCACACCTGACACGAGACAACTCAGCAGAGCCAGATGCAATATCTGATGCAATGATCCTGAGAGTTAGTGTGAAGGGTTACAGACATCGACCACCATTTACTCTAGATTTCTGTTTCTTCTCCTGGTTTGAGGATAATCACATTTGTGTCCGGACTTGTTTCAGACACAAGGTGCTTGAACTTCTCAGGATTTGCTTCTATCACCGGAAAAGTGTCATAATGCATAGGGATGACATTCTTGGGCTTCAAGAGCTTTGTTGCTAGAGCTGCTTGATGAACATCGCAGGTGAAGTAGCTGCCAATTGGAATTAAGACCAAGTCGATGGGCGAGTATAAATCAGCAAACAGACTCATAGATGCAAAGACACCCGTATCTCCAGCATGGTAGAAAGTGCCACTCGGGAATCTCACCACAAAACCGGTAGGAGCCCCGACGCCGCATGAATGAAATGCCTGAACAAGGGTAACAACGACACCCCCTATGTTCACACTTCCTCCGATATTGAGAGTGTGTATGTCCTTAACCCCTTGAGACCCTGCCTTGTGTGCAAGTTCATTGATAGCAATAAAGGTGGCTCCAGTGTTCTTGCAGATTCCCAATGCTTCTGCATAACCATGGTCTCCATGATCGTGAGTGACAAGTACAATATCTGCCTTGTCCACATCATCTACTGTTATTGGCGACGTAGGTCCAGTGAGCCATGGATCAACATAGATAATCTTTCCATCCTCTTCAATCTTGAATGACGCATGACCTAGGAATGTGACTTTCATGATTTGTTGTCTCCCAACTTACCACCATGGTTCCCTACTTCTATTTTTTGTCCTTTGGATTAGTATCCAAATCTGAAAGTTAATACCTACCAACACTAACGAAAAGACAGTGACTATTCATGGAAATAAAACCTCATCCAGACTTTCTGAGAGCTGGAAAGATAGCAGCACATACTTTGAGTCAAGTGGCACCCATGATACGCCCAGGGGTCAAAGTGCTGAAAGTCTGTATGCTGGCAGAGAAGAAGATACTGGAGTCTGGTGCTACTGGCGTTGCATTTCCCTGCAACATATCAATCAACGACGAGGCCGCTCATTATACCAGTCCTCACGGCGACACAAAGACGTTTCCAGACAGAGGTCTTGTGAAGATTGACCTTGGAGCTCATGTGAATGGGCACATCTCTGACACGGCTCTCACAGTGGATCTTGATGGGACATTTGAGAAGTATGTTGCAGCATCCCGTGAGGCCCTGAAAGCCGCCATTGAGGTAGTAAAACCAGATGTATCACTTGGAGATGTTGGCAGAGCAATCGAACGAACTATAAAACGCCACGGTCTTCGACCAGTTCATCAGCTCTCAGGACATCAACTGAAACCCTGGAATCTTCATGCTGGAAAGAATGTTCCCAATGTGGGAATGAAACTCACAGGAAGGATGCATTTGGGAGAAACCTATGCCATAGAACCATTTGCTACAGATGGTAATGGGACAATCAAGAGTGGTCCTACAGCGTATATCTTCTCAAATGATATGAAGAGCAAGAAGAAGCTTGACAAGACCACCCTTAGAGTACGCAACATCGCACGTCAGCGATTTGGGAGTCTACCCTGGGCTGCAAGATGGCTTCACTCGAAGAGTGGTAACATAGATGTTGCGGCTGCAATCAGCGCTCTTCAACATGCTGGGGTTATCCATGGTTATGCAGTACTGTATGAGGGCAAGAATGGGATGGTTTCACAGTCTGAACATAGCATCTTTGTAGGTTCTGATGGTGCAATTGTTTCCACTCTTCGTGATGACGAGTAAGTCCAGCGTGCATGGAACGGCTTAAGAGTGGCGAGTTCGCAAGCGCTCAAGGTGATACTTTGGACGCAGGCCCACACTCATCAGCCATCACATCAGGAAAAATAGCAGCGCGTGTGTTGAGTGAAATCACCGCTGAGATAGAACCTGGGCGGAGGATAATAAAGATCTGCGCATTAGCTGAGAGCAAAATCAAGGAGTATGGTGGCACTCCTGCCTTTCCCCTCAATGTTTCAATTAATCATATTGCTGCTCATAGTACTTCACCACGAGATGATAAAAGCGAGATTCCTGAGTTCGGACTTGTGAAGCTCGATGTGGGGGTGCATGTTGATGGATACATAACTGATACTGCACGTACCATAGACATCGATGGCACATTGGAGGGGTTTATCTCTGCAACAGACGATGCCCTGACTGAAGCCATTACACTCATGCAACCAGGAACTGCGCTCGGGGATGTTGGTGACGCAATTGAAAAAGTAATCAAGGAGTATGGACTCAGACCTATCAAGAACCTGTCTGGCCATAATCTCAAGAGATACCAACTTCATGCGGGGAAGCTTGTTCCCAATGTGAGAAAGAGGGGTATTGGCAATGTGGAGGCTGGAGAGTACTATGCTATAGAACCATTTGCCACAACTGGAACAGGGACCGTGGTTGATAGCGAATATGTCTATATTTTTGAAAATACTGGTCTTGACGAGCCATTGGAAGGCATGACCGAGAAACTCAGAAAATACCTTCGTGATAGATATGGTCCGTTGCCTTTTGCATCACGTTGGATTGGCACATCAAACAAAGACATTGATGTAATTGAAGAACTCAAGAACCTCCTGAAGGCAAAGGCAATACGTGGCTATCCCATGCAGATAGAGAAGAAGGGACGTCCGGTGAGCCAGACTGAACACACAGTCTACATCTCCGAGGATGGTCCCATTGTCTTGACCAAGATGGACTAAATTCGGTCCTTGTCCTCAGGTTCCTCTCTTACAATATATATTCCTTCAATGGTCATGGCACTCTGACACTTCGGGCAATTGACCTCAAGCGCCTTCAAGACATAATCACCTTTCTGGAAGTCTCGAATCTCTTTGAAGTCACAACTGTCACATCTGATTTCTGTAACTGTTGGTGGTGGAGGCTTCACCTCTTTTTGTTGCCTTCCAGAAGTAAGTAGTGCAAACCCCATAGCAAGGACAAACATACCTAAGAATGTCCAGATGAACGAGAACGCATCAGTTGATCCCATACCCCACCAGAGGACAATGAATCCGGTCGCTGCAAAGACTAATCCAAGAAGTTTACTAGCAATCCCCATTTCATCCACCTCAGAGACCAATTCCTATCGAGTTTCCAATTCCAGCAAGAATCACGCTATCACCCGGTTTCGTACGTTTGAGGATTGATGTCTTTATCCGATCAATTACCACAGGAACTGCATCCAAGATGCGTTTGTCCATGATACCAACAGCAGCGGCTTCATCCTCTTTGATGACTATCGCTTCTATCCCAATAGCACGCTCTGTAGCTGTCTGCTCCATTGCATGTTTCTCAGGTCCCAAATCTCCTATGGCAGCACCAGTTCCCTCAGAAACCCTTCCAAGTTCCTCGCCTTCCAGCTTCAATGCCGCATCAATCGTTATGATTCGAGTGATTTTATCCCCAAATTGGTCAACGAGCTTCTTCACTGCGAAACCGGGTTTACCAACAGTGCCCCCAGGACCAGTGGCTCTCAAGGCATAGATGGTTCTTCCTTCGGCTTCAACCTTATAATACCCAACTTCACGGGAAATCTCATGGTTGTAGTTTTCTGGTGTACCTCCATACTCTCTAGCAAACTTTGTGACAACAAGTGGTCCTATACCATCTCCAATTGGCTTTCCGTCAGCAAATGCGCTGAGGGCATCATAGTATGCCTTAGCCAGTCTCAAAAGATCTGGCATCTGCATCTGAATCTGCATGATCATAATCTGACTGCCCGTCTTCTTCCCAAGGAGATAGAAGTGTCTAACAACCCTAAAGATGAGTCCTAAGACTTGTGTGACCTCCAATGTGTTCTCAAGGTTCTGATTCATCTCCTCTGTTGACTCAGGAGCAACCTCTGCAACAAACTCTTGGAACCGGTCTCTGCGCTCATCAAGAAGATGATCTAGACGTTTTAAGATACCTGCTGGATCTAAGTCCACCGGCATGATTGTGAAGTAGTCCATCCATCGATCTAAGTCCTTTGCGACCTCTTCCTCGGTCTTTCCAAACTCCTTGAATGTGTCAATGGCCGTCTGTCTCGACTCAATGAACATCTTTTTCAATTCATGAAGACCTGCCTCAATCTGCTTTAACCACTGCCACATCTGAAACTTCGCGCCATAGAGACTGAAGATCAGGATGAAGGCAAAGAATGCAAGATTGATTATCCAACTGAATTCATTCGGTTCGCCTAGCTGCATCAATATCAGTTTCGACCTCGTTCGTTGTTCTTTTAATGACTTCTATCTCTACATTTTTTCACTGGGCAGCAAATGAGAAGAAGAGAATGTGGCAGCTTCAAGGCCTGTCACGCGCTCGCGCAGCGCACATCTCCTTGAACGTCCTGGGCCTTAACTTCTGAGTTCGGCCGAGTTCAGGTGTTACCCCCAGGACTATGGCCGCCATCAAATCGTTCGACACTCGTGTTTGGTTTTAAGGATTACTCTCTGACAGTTCCTTTCGCTTTGAACGAGCTTGTGACAGAAATGCACTAACATCATCATTCCAAGTGCCATCAGGAGTAAGAAGGCGATGATAAAAGTCATAGTTAAAACTTCGAAAAGTCCGGGGTCTCATGCATCTGACTGTAATCTCCCGATCAACATCCAACCGATTCAATTGTGAAGCTAGTTCTTGTACATAATTCTCGGGCAGTCTAGAAAGAACAAAGCCCATGTCACAGTCTTTGTTCAGCATTGTTGTGGATGTCGGAGTATAAGACAAAAATGAGTCAACTAATGATATAACACTGTCACTATCTCCTTGGATTATTGTGGCCAAGGAAACAAGCCTAACGTCATCAACCTCATAGGCCACATCAATCACACCTCTTCTTTGCAATCGTGATATACTTGATAGTACCTGTTTTCTGTCCATCCCCCAATATCTAAAATAGTCTGCTCTCTCGAGACTCTCAAGGTAGATTCCACCTGTTACAAGCCCCAAAATCATCGCATCATCTGGTTGGAGCTGAAAAGTATCTATCTTTTTCTTAGTGTAAAAACGTTTGGAGAATCTCCTCCTCGAAATTTTTCTATTTGTTGACGTCAATATT
This sequence comes from Candidatus Thorarchaeota archaeon, assembly GCA_016840685.1. Lineage (GTDB taxonomy): Archaea > Asgardarchaeota > Thorarchaeia > Thorarchaeales > Thorarchaeaceae > SMTZ1-45. The sequence goes on along the minus strand of JAEORX010000010.1, from coordinate 10,293 downwards.
TTGTCTATAGGAACATCCCATCTGCCAGAATTCTCATTAAATAATCCAAGATTGACAGTCCGTGTTGATAAAGAAATCCTGATACACTGTGGAAGCATTCTCATGACCCTTTGTACACTAGAAGGCGGCATGCTCATCACATGTAAATGTGGCGGGTTTTCGCTACTAATTCCCAGACGAGTAATGAATCTCATATGTCTGTGAGGCCATCTATATGCAGCTCCTAAATACACAAGATCATTGAGTCCTATCATGTCATGATTGACATGACTTCGAACTCTCAATCCATATGATATTGCAGATAGACGTATCTTCCACTTCTTCTTGGATTTCATTGCTTGTGATTTCGTTACTGGAAGTCTGTGTAGAAACTTGTTCGAGTTATTAAGTTCCTGTGCTGACTTAATAGCTATACCAAACCAATCAGGACACATTTCAATCACTTTTAGAACAAGCTTTCTCACAATTTCATTGGCTGTTTCACCAAGAATAGCTCTTGGTTGTTCCAACTCACCTCTTGAAGCCTTAATCATTAATTTTAGATAAGGTGGCCAATTGTAGTTGTCAACAATACATCTAAAGTGACCTCTCATCAGATTCCCAAACATAGGTAATGCGTCAATGTAAGATAAGGAATCAATAATGTCCTCCATTCGCATTTTGTCTAGCACGATATAAGCAAGAAACGCCATCAATTGCTCCCTATTGATTCCTGAAAATGCAGTCGGTACTAAACGGGATATAGTGTCCCTAGCTGTTTCACCAAGTTGTAGATTTGGTACTGTTACTTCACTCAGGATTTTCGAAATTTCTTCCCATGAAGGAGATGGTCCATCAAGAACATGACAAATCTCATCTCTCAATGACTCTCTTTTTTCGGACCAAAAATCATTGTACCATAAATTTTGGTGTTCTTGGTCATCAATTAATCTAAGAGCTTCAGCTTCATAGGGTTGAATTATCTGAGTTTCATAGATTACCTCTGACTGAGGGTTACCAATTAGAAGGAAAAGACGTGTGTCATTTTCTATCGCATGAATAGTGTACATAGAATCTGCTTTTCCTGCACGTAATCGACCGTAGAATCCCCCTGTGGAAGATGGGAAAATGTCCTCAACATACTGTCCTTGGTCCGATGCATAGGGTTGTGATACAACCAATAATGGACTGAGTTGAAACCTGAATTGCGAAAAGTCAGAAGGCATTACTAAGGAAACTAATGTGTTAGGTAGGTTCTTACTTGATAGTGCTCTTCCAGAGTCCAAGATGATCTGAACACAGTCTGATTTGATGCTAAGAATTCCTCTTTCCACAACCTTCGAATTATCCCATACATTCACAATCAAACCAGTGTTTGACATACAAGATGTCTCCAAGAACTCTAGAATAAATCACCACTTTGAGTCCATTTTAGAATTGCTCTTTGGAAAATGGTCTAGTGATGGATTCAAAACCAATATGAAACTGTATAAAGAAAAGAAAGGTCGTCTAAGGATTTAGACGATTAGGGATTTTCTATTATATTAATTAGGGTAACTGATAAGGCGTGGTTTCCCTTTTTACCAAGGCTCCGGTACTGATGGTCTGTCTGGAATCATTGTCATCACTGATTTAAAGTAGCCGTGAGAGCTCTAATTGCTACAAAACGAAAATATCTGACAAATCAAACACCCCTAATTGCAAAAAACACACAAATCTAACTTGTAATCCACTTCGGATTACGTGTGCTTTATTTAGCATACTAATCACAATATTTGAAATCACATGATTAGTGCCTATTGTTATTCATCAGAAATTGAAACGATTTCATCAATATTTTGAACATCAGAGAGTATTGATACCTTAGCTCTTGATACTACATCCCCATATGTGTCAATTCCAAAACGTCTACAGACATCTACCAGAGTAGAGATTGCTATTTTTGTCCAACCAGATACATCCAATTCTCCAGCGCATGCCACTTCTCGAACCATTATACTAAAGGGCTTGACATGTTCAGCAGTCAGAATTTTGGCAACCATCGAGAGCACATATTTCCTCTCGCCATTAAGTGACTGAGCATAGACAAGAATCAACCGGTCAATAGCCTCAGGTGTTCCTAATGCAACAAGTAGATCAAGTCCCATCAGCCAATCCTCATAATCCTCAGAATTAAGCAGTTTCTCACAATAATCAATGAGTTGAGAATCATATCTGCGCGCCAATTCGAGTAGTGCGGGCTTCTTGAGAATCAGATGAATTGAATCATCTCCAACAAGATTCCACAGCCGCGCACTATCGACATCAACATAAAGAGGGGTGTGGTCTTTGATATGGGAAGGCGTCGATAGTAAGCGCAGCCGTGGCTGGGTCATAGAGTCCGGTATCGACCGGGGCTATTAAGGTCGTATAAGTGAGTGTCAATTGGATAGCTTTTTATGAGGACAATTCGGACTCATCTACAAGTCTCGAACAGAGGAAGATAAAATGCCTGGCTCACACGGTTCACTCACAAAGGCTGGAAAGGTCCGCGAATCTACTCCCAAAGTACATGGGCGCGAGCGACACACACCTATCCCTCGTATACGAAACAAGAGGAACTATGTCAAAAGATTCGTAAAAGGACAGACAATCGGGGTTCGTAAATAAACCAATAGTATCGAGAACAGCAGTTCAGTATCAGAACTTCTTCTTAACACCCAGTGCATCGCGATGGTATCTTCCAAATTCCGTCATCTTTGATAGATACTCACCAGTATATACAGGACCGTCTACACAAACCAAAGATCCTGTTGAATCAAGTGCACATGTCCCGCAGATACCACAACCGCATTTCATGAATCGCTCAAGGGACGCCTGAAAACTCATCCTACTATCCCTTGTCAGCTCATAGAGACTGTGCATCATCAGCTCAGGACCACAGGTATATACAGTATCAAACTCACGTTCCCTCAAAATCTCCCTAACCGCATCAGTAGCCAAACCCGCAAACCCCTCTGAGCCATCATCAGTTGAAGTCTTCAGATGCAGCTTCTTGTGTGACAATTTTGAGAGTTCTTTGAAGAAGATGAGTTCCTGCTTTGTCTTGGCCGCTATCAAGACAGTCACTTCTGCACCTGCTTCAAGAAGGCTGTAGATAAGAGGTCTCAGTGGCGCCATTCCAATTCCGCCGCCCACCACTAAGGAGTTCTTGGAACTAAGGGTGAAGGATGATCCAAATGGTCCTCTTATCCCAATCCAATCATTTGATTCAAGTGAACAGAGAGCCTTGGTGGCTTCGCCAATGGGATTGACAGTTACGCCTATCTTGTTTTGTTTCCATAAGGAAACACCCATTGGAATCTCATCCACACCTGGAATCCAAATCATGATGAACCGTCCGGGAACAAACTCACGATCGAGCCTTTTTGTCCTGAAGAAAAGCGTGCGTACAGATTCGGTCTCTCGAACAACCTCTGAGATCCTAACAGACATTGGGGTTCCCATCAGAATATCCATGTTCACTTTTTCTCCCTCCATGCTGCACCCACTATCTCTGATACTCTCGATACTCCCATCTCTCTTAGGTAATTCCGTACACCCTCTTTGACTCTTGAGAAGACACCTAATCCATCGATGAGCGCCGTGCCAATCTGTATTGCACTCGCCCCTGCAAGGTGCATCTCAACAGCATCTTCCCATCCAGAAACCCCCCCAACACCAATTATTGGAATGCTCAGTGCTTGGCTTAAATCGTATATACATCTGATTGCCACTGGAAATATCGGTGGTCCTGATAGTCCTCCAACTTTATGACCTAACACAGGACGCATCTGTTGAATATCTATTCTCATCGCACTGAGTGTGTTTATCGCTACAATTGCATCCGCACCTGCATCTTCAGCAGCCATCCCCACTGCTATGATGTCAGAAGCATTGGGTGTTAGTTTTGCTAACACTTGGCACTCAACTGAGTTCTTGACAGCTGCAACATACCTGTGCGTCAGGTCTGGACTGTGAGATATATGCGCAATCTCCGCATGGGGGCAAGAGAGGTTCAACTCAATGGCTGCTGGCTTAAGCTGAATTGCCCTTTGCGCCACGTCAGTAATTTCCTCCACCGTGTTCCCAAATATGCTGAGGACTACTGGAACTTTCTTCTTGTTCAGGATACGCATCTCATCACTGAAAGCATCGATTCCTGGATTGGTCAGGCCCACGGCATTGATAAGTCCGCCATGAGACGATGTGAGAACAGGACCTGGGTGTCCCTTTCGAGGAGTCAAGCCAATAGATTTCGTGACCACTACATCAGCGCCAGACTCAATCACCCTAATCATAGAGGCTGCAGTGACTCCTAGAATTCCAGATGCTAACCAGTAACCCTCTAACTTCACTCTGACACCTTGTACTGGACTAACAAATTATCTGTAATAAGCTAAGTGGAGCCAGGACGACACACTTATCCGGAGTCAAATAATCTCTGCATTCAGATTCAGCAGGAAGGGTCCAAAGTGCCGGTCTATTTCACACTCACTGTCTTTGGAATCTTTGTCCTCGATGAAGAGGGCAGAGTGACCTCAAAGTATCTGTTCTACCCAGATGTAGACACCGCAGCTAGGAATCTGATGGCGGTCAATGATGAGACTATGACAGAAGACACTGAGAACTTCATAAGGGATTTGGAAGGAATGGAACTCATTGTAGAGGACGCCAAGCTCGCCCGTGCTCTCTCAAAGAATGACAAAATCGGCGTGAAGGTGGAAGAAGGTACTGCTTCCAGATGGTTTAGGGATAGACAGGATGACTATCTGCTTGAACAGGGAATTATCCCTTCAAGGGAAGATATTACAGCATTCAGGCATGATGTTTCCTTGTCCTTAGCGAAGAGAAAAGTCAGTGCTGCGAGTGAAGAGAAAGATCTCCTCATAAAGAACGCAATAGATGCGGTTGATGAGCTTGATAGGTCAATCAACATTCTCGTTATGCGTCTACGAGAATGGTACTCATTGCATCATCCATCACTGAGCAGAGTGGTTGAGGAACAAGAGCTCTTCGCGAAAATCCTGAATGCTTGCACCGGAAAAAGCAAGGTCACCAGGAAATGTCTAAACTCTGTTGGAGTTCCTGACATGATGACAGAGCAAGTCGTAAAATCATTGGCTGCAGATATAGGTGCGGAGTTAGAAGAAGCTGATCTCGCAGTGATTGCCAGTCTTGCCAAGAGTGTGAACAGTTTGTATAGAATGAGGGATGAGCTTGAGGACTATATTTCTATGATGATGGAAACCGTGGCACCCAATGTTGCAGCATTAGCTGGACCAATGATTGGAGCACGATTAATCAGTCTGGCAGGTTCGCTTAAGGACCTTGCTCGAAAACCATCCAGCACAATTCAAGTCTTTGGTGCTGAGAAGGCACTTTTCAGGAGTCTAAAGACTGGTACTGACCCACCAAAACATGGTATCATTTATCGAGTCCCTGAAGTGAATACAGCTCCTTTTTGGCAAAGAGGTAAGATAGCGAGATCCTTGGCGGGCAAACTCTCAATCGCAGCGAGAATAGATGCATACTCTGATAGAGACTCTGGAAGTAGCCTCAGAGAGCAATTTATTTCGAGAGTAGAGGAGATTCGTAAACAAAATCCCGAAGCCCCACCTCCAAAACCGCCTAAGCCCAAACCCGAGCAACAAAAGAAACGTGAAAGAAAAGGGCGCACCAAAAAAAGACATGGAGGTAGGTAGAATGGTGGATGTGACACCTCATCAGTTCCCTGGAGTTTACACAATCAATGACAAAGACCGAACATCTCTTGGCACAGAGTCTCTGGCGCCTGGAGTCAGTGTATACGGAGAAAAGATGGTCATCCATGACAACAAGGAATACCGAATCTGGTCCGCACGAAGATCCAAATTGTCGGCTGCAATCAGAAACGGTCTCTCAGAGATGCCAATCCAACCAGGCTCAAAGATTCTATACCTCGGAGCTGCCTCTGGAACTACCGTGAGTCACTGTTCAGATATTGTGGGTGCCAAAGGGATGGTTTATGCTGTTGAGTTCGCAGAACGAACCGCAAGAGAGCTGATCCATCTTGCAGCTTCTCGTAGCAACATAGTGCCAATTGTTGAAGATGCACGACATCCAACAAGATACACTTCATTGGTCGCAGGACCAATTGAAGTAGTCTACCAAGATGTTGCTCAACCGAATCAGGCTACAATTCTCCATGAGAACATCAAGACATTTTGTTCCTTTGGAGCGTGGGGTATGTTGGCAATCAAGGCTAGGAGTATTGATTCGGCATCAGATCTTGATGAAATCTACACTAAAGAGATTGCGACACTTGATAACCTCGGTCTTCAGATTGTGGATAACATTGACCTGAGTCCTCTTGAGAAGGACCATCGATTCATCGTCTGTCGCGTCACGGAGGAACTGGCTTGAGTAAGTTCATCGACAAGATGATTGAACACGATATTGACACCCTCAATGACCATCTTCCTGAATCAAGAGTTCCATTACGTGATTTGATTGGAGTGGATTCTCCCCACTTTAAGACTCGAGTCGGAGAAGTATCAGTATTCCATATAGAGGAGATTGGGAAACTGGCACGTGAAGTACCAAGTCAATTCCATGATGATGTCAGACTTCCAATTGTGGTTCTCCGACGCGTAGACTATGGTACAGGTATCTACACTGTGGCTGGGAACAAGGTTGAGCTCTTCATGGTGCATCGAGTCATCGGTTCTGCTGATATCGAATGGGTTGATTTTGCTAAATGGAAACCCATTGAGCGACTGGCTCGACCGCAAGTCCAAATACTACGACGAAGACTGCCCTCTACAACGACCATTGGGATAGGTATCTCATCAAAGGAGAAGTTGAATCTATCTTTGGACTAGATTTCTACTGCTGTTATGCAATTTTCACTATTAGATAATCTGAAAAAGGTTTGAGCCAGTGAAGTTCATTGGTAGACACATTTGACAAAGGCAAGAACCCAGCTAATGCAGGATGTAGTTGCAAATCTAGAGGATGCTGGGTTCACACTCTCATCAGAATGCGATGTACGACCAAGTTGCTTTGACCTCGTAGCACGTAGAGGCGACCAATTGATTCTCATCAAAGTCCTTGCAAACATTGACGCACTCACCAGTGAAGATGCTATAGCCCTTCAGCTCGTGGCTCATTTCTTCAATGCAACACCACTCGTCGTGGGCACAAAGACAAGGAGAGGAGAACTGGATTCTGGTGTGGTATACAAGAGATATGGCGTGTCTACAATCGCTCCTCCAAGCTTTGAGAGTCTGATTTCAGAGGAACGCCTTCCAAGGGAGTTCATCCAGAGAGGTGGTCGATTTGTTGCCATTGATGGTAGCAAACTCAGGGAAGCTAGACTCGACCAGCAAATGACCACCGAACAGCTTGCTGACCGCGTTCATGTTTCTGCACGTGCTATTCTTGCCTATGAGAAGGATGAGATGGATATCAGCGCTGACATAGCAGGACGGCTTGAGAAGGTATTAGAAACAGACCTTATGATTCCCATTGACCTGCTTCGGGGACGACCCGAACAGACACCACTTCGTAAGTTGGACAAACCAAAACACGAAATACCCGACCTGGAGAAACGTGTGAATGAGTTCTTTGAACGACTGGGAATGACAGTACTCTGGACAGACAGAGCACCATTCCATGTGGCAGCAAAAGAAGAGGGACCTCCCTTGATGTCTGGTGTCGGATCTATCACAAGCTGGACACTCAAGAAGCGCATGGAGATTCTCAAGAGTGTGTCAAAGGTGACTGAATCCAACGCCATCATCATTGTGGAAGAGGGAAAAGCGGAGGATAGTGTGTCCGATATCCCAGTGATAAGACAGCTTGAGTTGGATGGCATCGAGAAGCCACGTGAGCTGAAGAAGCTCATAGATGAACGGTCCAGTCAATAATCAGACAAGTGTTGACTGCTGACTTGTTTCATCTTCAATGATTTTTCTGACAGAGTCCCAACTTTTTCGCACAATGGGAGGCAATTTCTGCCTATTTCTAACTAAATCTCTTACAAAAGTCACGGTTTTTGGATCTGTTGGATATCCGGAACCAAAATCACCATACTTCTTATGATATTCAGAAATCCTGCTATCCCTCTCGACTTTGGCGATAATTGATGCTGCAGATACAATGGGATACTTCGAGTCAGCCTTGTGCTCTGAAACGATTATAGTCCCTCTTGAAGCAAGTCCACTAAGGGCGCCAACCCTCTCCCCAAACCGGTCAGCCCTCACATCCGCGGCATCAAGATAGATCTTTTGGGGTTTCAATTCTTTTGCAATGGTTGCAAACTCCTCGACCTCAACCTCATTCAATGTTGTTTTTTGTCGAAGGCGATCAATGTCTGATGCTGAAACGGTCCTGATGAGAATTCTCGATGCCAGACTCTCTATCTTCTCTTTCAGTCTAAGACGCTGAGGATGAGACAATGTCTTGGAGTCTCTTGCCCCAATTTTTTTCAGCTCATAGAGTTTCTGAGAGTCCATCAATATTCCACAGATGACCATCGGACCAATCATTGGCCCTCGACCAGCCTCATCAATTCCTGCAGTTCCATGAAGACCGGTCATATGCCATTCAAAACAATGCTGACTTATTATAGTCACGGATGCATAAAACAAACAATATTGAATGGTGGGGTGGGGGAGATTTGAACTCCCGATCGACGAGTGTCTTCATGACGACGGTCGTTTATTGACCCCGTCCATTTCAGGCACGTATAGTGCCTAGATCTGGAGCCCGTCGCCATACCGAACTAGGCCACCACCCCTGGTGTCGAGAGGCACGAATCTGAAGCATGTTATGAACTTTTCGTCAATAATGGAGTTTCCTGTGATATAAATAACAAGCCAGGCTAGTGGGACTTCTCAAGTTTTAGTGCAAAGATTGATGAAGGTGATCTTGTTAATTCTATATCACTCTGGAGGTTTCTCCATGACAAAGACATATCGTGTAATCGCTCGTATCCTAGAAACCAGAGATAAACCATCTGGCACTCCTTGTGAAGTTCACAAGGTCGGTGAGGAGTTTGACCTTACAAAAGACGAAGACCGAGCAAAAATCTGTAAATGGGCGCTCAATTCTTTGTTCCCATTTATATCTGTATTAGAGTTTGGTGGTAATTTTCCCTGGGAACCAGATCCAGCAAAGGCTTTAGTGGCTTGCCCCGATCCACATAACGTTGTAGTTTTTGAACTGGAACGAGTAGAAGAAATAACGAACACACCATCATCCTAGTATGGGCTGGATGATTCAGAAACAGAGTGAGAAACGAACTCCGAAGTCACACCGTATTCTATTAAACTGAAAACATTGTTACTCAAATCCATGGCAGCACCTATAGATAACTATCACATCTACAGAGAGATAGTTGAGATGCTGCTGGGGTCTCCAGAACCTCTGAACAAACAGGTGATTAATCGAATAAAGAATCGAGTGTCTGCCAAGTATGGTCTCGCAAAGACACCGAGAAATGCTGACATATTGCAGGTTACAATACCAGAAGAAACAGAGATACTCAGACCGTTTCTGCAGAAGAGACCTGTACGCACTGTTTCAGGTGTCGCAGTGGTGGCAACCATGACGACACCCCATGAGTGTCCTCATGGTAAGTGTGCCTACTGCCCAGGAGGTCCTGATTTGGGGGTTCCCCAGAGTTACACTGGACATGAGCCAGCCACCCTGAGAGGTCTCCAGAATGACTTTGATCCCTACCGACAGGTCGAGAGTAGACTCACACAGCTCTCAACAATTGGGCACAGTATAAACAAGGTTGAGCTGATAGTGATGGGCGGTGACTGGTGTTCAAAACCCCCAGAATATCAGAAGTTCTTTGTCAAAGGGTGCCTGGATGCTATGAACCAGTCGATTAGCAGTGACATTGGGCAAGCAATGAAGGTGAATGAAACAGCAAAAGTCCGCAATGTTGGGCTCACGTTTGAAACCCGTCCTGACTGGGTGACTCCGGAAAGCATAGACAACATGCTCAACATGGGTGCAACACGGGTAGAAATTGGTGTTCAGACCCTCTCTGATGAGATTCTACAAAAAGTCGAGCGTGGTCATGGTATTGAGGCGACTGTGAAGGCCACAAAACTTCTACGTGACAATGGTCTAAAGGTGTGTTACCATATTATGCCGGGTCTTCCTGGAGCGACTGTTGAGAGAGACTTAGAAACATTCAAGGAGCTGTTCTCAGACCCGAGGTTCCGTCCCGACATGTTGAAAATCTATCCTACGCTTGTGGTCAAGAACACAAAACTGTATGAGTGGTGGTGGTCTGGT
>JAEORX010000125.1 GCA_016840685.1 Candidatus Thorarchaeota archaeon | reverse complement strand
AATCGACCGCTGTTTCAACATAGTTCTCCTTCATTATGGATGGAGGAGTAGAAATCAACGGAATCATCAGTATTAATATACTAATTAGAAATGCGAATCTAATCCTCCCATCGTTCATGCGAATCCCGTCATTTATGATAACGATTCCGGGATATATACCTGTGTAAAAATAGAGCAGTCCGAATCCTGGGTGTGTATCATATGCAATCACCTTTTATCTTGGGATATTAGCAGATTGTCAGCCTCTGTTGGTGAGGTGTAAGAGGAGAACACAACAGGAATGAAACTCAGAACAGATTCCAAAAGCATTGCATTATTGGCTATTTTCACATCAATAATAATAGCACTTGAGATCTTTCCGATTATAGGACTGACTGATTTCTATACACCAGTTCCTAATTTTACAATAGACTGGACAGGTATCCCGATTATGATTATATTCCTTGGTCTAGGAATTACATTTTCAACCATATCTATTGGTGTGATGTGGGTTTCTATTGCATATAGGAATTTTAACGGGGCAGCCTTCAAGTTCTTGGCTGAACTGCTCACATTGCTTGGACTCGTAGTTGCTAAGCTGATTATACGGGATCGTGAACTTGACTGGAAATTGAGGACTGGAATATATCTCGTTTCTGCATGTGTATTCCGATCCATTGGGATGTACTTTGGGAATATCTTCCTCTTCACTCTCTTTGGATACATGCCGATAGATATAGCAATAGGTTTCTCAGTGATTTACATTCCATGGAATGTACTACAGGCGGCAATCAATGTCATTGGAGGTACTCTTCTCTATCAGATGATTCCTGAAAACCTTGCCATGCAAGCAGGACTTGGTAAGTATAGGACCATCAGTGAACACAAGTACGAAGAAATATCAGCGGATGAGCTAGAGTCAACCAGTAATGAATAGAAAACAGATCACCCTGATTCCTCTGAAAGACTTCCCAATAGTCCAGACTGGAGATAATATCCCAGACCTGATTCTATCAGCTCTTGGAAAGAGTGACGAGAAGATCATTCCCGGGGATGTCATTGTCATAACTCATTCAATTATCTCAGTTGCAGAATGGAAGCAATACCGGTTGAAAGATATCAGAGTGTCAGACAAAGCGGTAGAAATAGCTGAAAAGATAGAACACTCAAAAGAACGAGTAGAGGCAGCACTTCTTGAGGCCAGTGAGATTCTGAGAGAAGAGCCAATCTTGATAACAAAGACAAAACAGGGGTTCATCACTGATTTTTCCGGAATCGATGAGAGTAATGCCCCACCAGGTACACTCATTGCTTTGCCTGAGAATCCAGATGAATCCGCTCAGAGTATTAGTGACTCACTATCCACATCAGTGGGTTTCACGGTTCCAGTCATCATCACGGACACTCAGGGAAGGCCTTGGAGGAAAGGCGCTGTCAATCTAGCAATAGGTGTAGCAGGCATGTCCTCCTTCATACACAATGTTGGAAAGAAAGACCTCTATGGATATGAGTTGAGAGGGTCTCTCGTATGTTTGGCAGATGAGATTGCTAGCTCAGCAGAACTCATCATGGGTCAGGCTAATGAGGGAATTCCCGTGGTGATAGTGCGTGGTGTAAACTTTGAAAGGGCAGATGGCTCCGCATCAGAGATACTGCGTGCAGATGAGGAGAATCTCTTCTACTAGTCTATTATCTGAACCCGCCGTCTGTCAATCAACAAGATAACTAAGACTACGATACCTATTACTCCACCAGCTATACCTAGAATGAGTGGGTCGAGAGTGAATAATTCAACCTTAGTCGTTGGTGATGTAGTTGTTATGTTCATCATTGGGAAATTGTCTTGGTCGTCCTCGTCTATGATGTAGGGACCCTCACCACTCCAGTCAGACCACCAATTACCGGTGTCAACCTGATTGTCCCAATGGTTAGAAGTGCCACTACAAATTGCATTAGGATTGTTAAAAGTAAAGATATTATCGTAAATTTCATTCCAGCGAGAGGTGAGATCAACACATATCCCGACCCTTGTATTGTTGCAAACTTCATTCTTCGTTATTAGGCAGTCTGATGAACTATTCAGAAGAATTCCTCTGGTATTCCAGCAGATACTGTTACCTCTGATAGTACACATATCTGAATCTCCCAGAAAAATAGCATCTTCATTTTCATAGATATCTACGTTTAAGATTATGCTATTTGGATTGTTGACAAGTACAATCCCTTCACCATTCTCCCAGATTAGACCATTGTAAATACGAATGTCGACAGACCATCCGGAGGCAATTCCCTTGAGATTATTTCTGAAATAGCATCCCGAAAGCACAATTGTTTCAGAGTGCCAAGTTATAGATGCGGCCCAGCTGTTATCATACCCCAACAGGCTCAATAGTAGAATGTCAGTAGAGTATTGTACATTAATTCCAATTGTGTTGTTATGAAAACTGACATCACCAATCTCACAACCATGGCAACCAATAAGAACGATGGCTGTCGCCATTCCGGGATCATGGAATTCATTTCTATAGCGATCAGAAATAATTCCATAATAATCACCACCAGTCAAAATAACATCTTTACAACAAATGAGGATGACTTGACCGTAACCTTCTCCATGAAGGACAGATCCATCAAGCTGTGTAAAGAAACCAATTGGTCTGCCATTTACCGTGTTATTAAAAAATCGTATGCTACTGAAATTCCAATTAGCATAGTTATCGACTGCAGGGAAAACGCCACCCTTATCGAATATGTTGTCGATAATGTCACAATTGTATGATGGACCATCAGCGACATCAGATGGATAGTTGGTTCCATACCAACTGAAAACAAAACCATACCTTCCATCACCAACAATGTTGTTGGAGATGTTGAATCCGGTAGCGCCTTGCAGAGCAATTCCGTAGCCAATCCGCTGAATCTCATTCAGATAGATATCACAATCAGTTCCTCCATGGATCACTATTCCTGCTGAGTAAGAACTGTAACTACATATCTCATTCGAATAAACATCAGTGTCATTAGAATTCACTATCTCGATTGAGTTCGAGTTATTAGTGAATGTGTTGTGCCTTACCATACTACCATTTGATGATATGAGGATGCCTTTAAGGTTGGAAGTGATATTGTTATACTCGACAAGATGACAATCACCCCGCAGTTCGATACCAGACCACCAGAAGCCAACAATCTCATTTGCTCGTAGGGTGCAATTACTTCCGCTTAATAATTCGATTCCGTTTATAGGCATGAAGACGTCTGTTTCAAGTGCTATAATCGTATTATCAACGTAACTAATGTTGTACGCTAATACTGAAGAGATGCCACTCCATCTTACTATTTTGAAGGAGTTGGATGAAACTACAGAGTTCCGACAACTGACAAGATTCATACCCACTGAACAATGGTCGAAATTTTGAGTATTATTATGGATTGAGGTGAAGTTACTGTGATAGACATTAATCACAGTATTAGAAGCGTTGAAGCTGTTGTGAGAGATATTACAGTTCGACAGTTTGTAACCTGAAACTCCACCATAACTATTGAGCACTTGGTTACAACAGAATTTGCCATTGCTTACATTCGCAAGAGTAATTGGAAATACAAGATAATGACCCATGTAGTCGTATATTGGTGACGAAAATAGGCAGTTTTGGATGATGAAGTGACTTGTTGTATTCATGATCCAGATACATGCAGAACTGCTAGTTGTGATGTTGAGGTTCTCTATTAGATATGGATCGATAAGAGACCCATTTCCAGGCCACCCCTGGGTTTCAAAGTCAGTGTTGGAGGTGATATTGAATGGCTCATGAGAAATGTAGGAGATTGAATGGGATTTGCTAGGAGATGATTCCTCTTTTGTCTGCAAGTTGACACAGATTGGTACTTGGTTAAAAAATGGAAGAGATATTAGACATATTAACAGAACAGCAACTTTCCAATTCACTCTCTCCAAACCCTTCATCCTTCTCGAATGATGGATTTATGTCGCGAATCAATATGAAGATTGACAAATACTAGAGGGATTTGTCAAAGAACTCTGCAAGATGAGTCAAGAGTTTCTTTACATTTCTTTCGCGGATGATCCCATGGCCCTCATCATCAAACACCAGTTTCTCGTATGGCACTTTATTTGATTCCAGTCGTTTCTCAACCTCAGCAACATTAGCCTTTGTGACATTGGGGTCTCTTAGACCCTGTACAATCAATAATCTGCCGCGTATGTTTTGCACGTAGTTAATAGGAGACCTCTCTTGATATCTCTCTGGAACATCGGTCGGAGACCCTCCTAACATCTCCTCCGAATAGGTTCTCAGGTCAGGACGTGTTGTTTCATAGTCAACAATCAAGTCGGTCATGCCACAAATTGGAGCCGCTGCGGCCACGATGTCAGGTGGGAATTGAGTGATGGCTAGCCAGCTCATGTAGCCACCGTAACTTGTCCCATATATTCCCACTTTGTTTGGGAATGCAAAACCATTCTCAATCATGTATTCAATTCCAGTTCTGATGTCTTCCTTGTCAAAACCTCCCCATCCATCTTTCTTGATGAGTTCTCGAAAGTCAACACCATACCCTGTAGACCCTCGATAATTGGGGTCAAGTACATTGTATCCCAATGAACAGAAATATTGAATCTCAGGGTCTAAGGCATCTTCTGAATGTGCGGTGGGGCCTCCATGAACGGTCACTATCGTTTTACCATTATATTCACGGGCTTGGTATAACCAACCATGAATTCTTGTTCCATCCTCAGAAATCCACCTCATTTCTTCTGCTGCAGTCAGGTCTTCCCGTTGAATTGGGCTATAGCCAAGCATGTTTGTGATGAGTGCGAATTTTGAGGGGTCGAGTTCCTTGACATTGAAACGCACTACATCATGAGGGTGAATTGAGCTGTAGAAGAGCCCTAGCCAGTCTCCATTCCCAATATTAGTGATTGGCACCAAGTTACCGCGCAGAGGTGTGACATTTTCATAGATCTCAGTATTGAGGTCAAGAAGTGTTGGTTTTGTACGGGCATTATCCTCTTGAGCCAAGACGATGTGATTCGAATATCTTGGGACACTCGCATGGCTATATCTCCCTCCATCGGTTGGCTTCGATATCCACTTGACCTCACCAGAAGGTACATCATAGAGTCCTATTCCAACAAAATTGTGGCGGATGCCATCAAGCGTGTCGGTATCAAATAGGATTCTTCCATCATTTGTCCAATCAGCATCCACCTTTGCCTTCGAACCAAAATTCAAAATCTCTCTGTCCTCGTTGCCATCTATGGATGCGATCCACCACTGATCCCCAGCTGGATCTTCATCAGCACGATTATAGAGAACATATCTGCCATTGGGATCGACCGACGGCATCACATCGGTGGGTTTGTCAGGTCTAGCAATTACTCTCTTGGAGCCTGATTCTAGGTCATGAACTACAATTCTGAAGGTCTCTGTTTCCTTCTTGGTGTCATAATCATAATTTACTGAATATGCGATGAAATCTCCACGAGGACCAAATTGACCTCCACGCATGAAGAATTTAGGCTCGACCTCAGTGACTGGCTCCATCTGACACGGACTATCAAGAAACACCCTGTACAAAGTGACACGCTCATTTCGAGCCCTGTCCTCTCCCACAAGTATAGATTTAGAATCGGGCGCCCAGTCCTTGATGACTGTGGCTTCCGGAGTTTTAGTTAATGGAGTCAACTCGTCTGAACCATCAACGGACTTCAGAAAGACATCATAGTTCTCTTGTATCCTGTTAATCGATAAGGCGAGGAATTTTTTGTTAGGAGAAACATCAATCAACCGTATCTCTGGGAGGCTCATTAGAGAATCCAGGTCGAGGATTCTTGAAGGAGGCATAATTTCATGATGCCAGACGGGGTTTTACATCTTTTTACTGGACACAGATTTAGAACCGAAAACCAAATAGTTGTGAAATAAGGAGAGCACCAATTATTACAAGAATCATTCCTGCAACAAGTTCAATCGTGCGTGCTCTACTGCTCATTGTCGTTGCCATTCTGTTCCTTGCCTCACCAGTCAATACAGCTATCAAGAAGTAAGGAATCGAAATAGCGATTGAAAGGGTAAGATAGAGTAGGATTATCGTAAAGATATTCGATTCAGTACTGAAGAGAGCTACTGTGCCAAGGATTGCTGGACCTGAGCAAGGAGCTGCTAGGAGAGAGTAACCAAGACCAATTATGAATACACTCACCAGATTCGTTGGAGCTGTTGGTTGTGATCGCAGACTCAAGTATGAGAGTCTTAATTTCTTCTGCAATGTAGGAGACATCATCACAAGACCAAGGAACAGGATGATGAAGCCAAGAACCGCTTGAAATTCAATATAGTAGTCAATAAAGAAACTCCCAACGAATCCAGCAATCAGAATGAAGAACCCCACAGAGCTGAGAATTCCAGTGACAAGAGCTGCTGTCACAATGACGCTTCTTCCTCGACTGTCTGTGGATTGCAGACTGTTAATGAGAAACAGTGGTAGAAGTGGAAACAAGCAAGGTGATAAAGCAATGAAAAGACCGGAACCAAACACTCCTGTGATTTTAACTAGGAGTAGACCTAGTTCTACAATGCCTTGCACTCCACATCTCACCCTCTAAATAATAGTTCCAACCTTCGATGATATACTGGCATCAGTCCATAGACCAACATGGAAATATCTGAAGAATCCATCAGCATCGATGAGAATCATTGAGGGAACAGCAGAGATGCTGAAGTAGTTCAGGAATTGCCGATTATCAAGACCATGTGCCCATGGAAGACCCTTGCTAGATTTGTAGTCAGCTATCATTGATGTTGTCTCATCTGAATCTACAGTAAGGGATACTATTACAACTATCCCAGAGAGGTCATTATATATAGTCTCCAGGTATCCATTCTGAGTTTCACAGCTCGTACACCAAGTAGCCATAAGGTCCACAAGCACAACCAATCCCTCTAGATCATTGAGGGAGAGAGTGGAACCATCAGACATCTCGAATTTCCATGTGCTTGGCACTTCTAGTTCCAGTTCCAACAGATCGGTGTCCTGAGTTGTTCGTGTTAGTTGATTATCTCCACCATTGTTGCTACTGGGAAAGGTCAAGAATGAAACACCAACTAACAAGCCAACTACAACCACAGCAACTGTGACACCAACAACAGCAAGCTTCTCTGGTTCCATATATGTTGCCTCATACATATCTTGTTGTCTACCGCTTGTTTAAAACGTTTGTGCATTAAACGCGCACAACCGAGCCGACTTGTTTTTCCTTCTCTGCGTGTCGAATAATTGCTTACTTCTAGTGTTGTCAAATATGGGAGATTAACCGATATCCTTAGATGTTTTTGAAAGGGTGTTACCTTCGGGTCAAAGAGATGACAGGGGACTACAAACGATTCATCATCCCGGTGGTCTTCTCAGCTCTGGGAATGATCATTACATTCTGGATCACTCAGGGATTAGCTTCCGAGATACTTGTCTACCGACCAGCTTATGATCTTGTAGGAGCAGTGGATGGAACATTGATTCCAGACATCAACTTCATTCTCATGGTCCTTCTACCGGTCTTTATTTTGGAGTTTCTAATATTGGCCCTACCCTTAGCATTCTTCATGCT
The DNA here is from genome assembly GCA_016840685.1 of Candidatus Thorarchaeota archaeon. Lineage (GTDB taxonomy): Archaea > Asgardarchaeota > Thorarchaeia > Thorarchaeales > Thorarchaeaceae > SMTZ1-45. The sequence continues at coordinate 676 of JAEORX010000125.1, read as the reverse complement.
ACTCATTGCGAAGCTGTTTCGGGTTGCCACCTATGATATTGATGTCATGCACATAGGACATGAGTTCAACTGGTTGTGGATAATGAGAAGGGCTGTGATTCCAGCATTCTTTGCATTGTCTCTAGGAGAACTAATAATTAGTCTGCTCCATGGGGTGATCTTCTGGATCCCAGCGATGGATGCAACTGAGGCTCGATTGATAGTTCCGTCCCTTCACCCGCTTCTGACAATGTTTGGAGCTTTGATCGCACTAGCAATGAGTGTTGCACTGTTTGCTCCTACTTGGGTACTGAATGACTCTGGGATAGTAGCGCATATCAAACCTAATCTCCATTCAATTCGACGATGCCCAGACACTGAGGGAGTTGGACGCTGGTATTCAAACCTCATTGGAGGGTTTGGAATCCTAGCTTTTCCCATAGCCATGTTTAATCGCTACTTCTATCAAAAGTTCATTGTGGTGGGAGTACCGTTGACTCCTGGAAATGTCTTGGTGAGTCTAGGATGGACTATTGGGCTACCATTCATGGTGATCGCTTTCATCCTACCAATAATCATCTTGAATGAACTCACCATTAGATGGACAGGAGGAACGATGAAGAGAATTGCTAAAATGATGGGTGCTAAAGACGTTCAGCTTCAGCGTGTAGAAAGGGTACAATCTTCTGATCTTCAA
>JAEORX010000124.1 GCA_016840685.1 Candidatus Thorarchaeota archaeon | reverse complement strand
CTCACGAGCTCTCGTGAAAGTCAGATGAAGTAACTCTCTTGCTAACCCCTGTCGCCGGTATTTTGGATGAGTCATGATGTTACCAACGTAGACCTCATCTTTCTCAAAATGCAGCTGAACACCACTTGCAATGGTGTCCTCCACATCCGCGACATAGAACTCCATTCTCATTCCTATGGCTCTTGAAAGAACTTTATAGACAGGTGTTTGAATTTTCTTCATAATCTTCCGTACTTCATCTGCATCAAGCCGGTCTTGCTCGATGCTATCTTTGAAAGCCAACTCCATGAGTGCTATGAATTCATCAGACTCGTCTATTCTTAGCTCGCGTATTATTGGAATTTCAGAATATTCTTCAGAATTCACGATAATCCCTCAAATTGTTGTTTTCCTTCCTAAATTGATTCGGACATTCAATGACCATAAACTTAGTCACTCTCGCAGTTTCATGCATCTTTGAGTTCGTAGAACTACCAATTATATGAGTCTCCAGAGAACGTATTTCTGATTCTCAAATTCAAAGAGAAATATCTTCTTGAGATTGAGTTTCGTAATGGCTTTGATTTCCTCATCGGTTGAGCCCATACCCAATAGATACCAAGTCTCAAAAGGCCATGCTTCCACAAACCAACGAGGTAATTCTTCAAGCAAACTCTCATACAGGTTCATTTTCCATCCTGTCGGTGTGATCCAGAAAGAAACTCCAGGGGAATTCTCTTCAATATCGAAATGTTCGAAAATCCTGTCATTGAAGAAAGCGAATTTTAGAAATGGAACAATTGGTTTGATGAATATGCACCCATAGCATCTAGTTTCTGTTGCATCAAGGATTGTAAAGGCAAAATCTATCTTATTGTCATGATCCCTTTCATGTCGTGAGATTTGTTTGAGATTCTCCTCTTTAGGGAAACCTTCTGGTCTAAATCCACTTTCAATGACTGCTTTGTAGTCAAGTTCATTGTCACTGGCTCTTAACTGTCTGATCTTGATTCCATCAAAGATTAGTTCCTCAGGAACAGATATGTCGTGTGGGAAGAATTCAGTCATATGTTAGTCGTAATATTGCAGATATTTCATATTTCCGTACTAAGCAGCCACCCAATCGTTGCATCACATGCTCTGAACTGATTTTTCCTCAATGTCTTCTTCGATAGAGAACACCAAGTGTCAACACAACAATGACACATCCAGTTGAAGCAACAAAAATCAAAGGCAAATCAAGAGCGTTGTTTGTTATATTGGGATTTGTTGGGGTCGTTTGACCTGTTGGCTCAACGATGGAAGCTTCAACGAGCCACTTTGAAACTCTAAATAGAAGGCCCCACTCTGATTCAGGATCATCAAGGTAGTCAACAAATGTTGTGTCATCTCTATCATCGTCTTCTTCATACTCTGGATGGGGGCTTGAGAGAAAGACTGTTCCATTTCCGTACTCAAATGCGACCATTCCAGCTTCACCATTATACTCATAGCTTGCTATGATGTGCATGTTAGTTCCTGCGCTTGGGGTAAAGTATTGAGATGCATAATAACAGGTCGTAATATTAGCGGGGCAATCTGATAGGGCAGGTCCAGTTGAAGACCGATTGACATTCATGGTAGTCATATGTATGAGTGAGCCTGGTTCAGAAACGTGACTCATTGAACCATAGAAGAGATTCACATAGTTCACCCCGTAGGTTGCACCACCGCAGATCCCAAAGAACGATCCACCTTCCTCAACGAAATCCTTGACCTTCTGAACTCCTGTAATATACTGAAGTTCACTTGCGCGCCCCTCGACGCAGTCTTCCTATTGCACCTCATTCATCTCTTCATCTTGCTTGGATGTTTTATCTTATTATCCAGGTGCATCCTGGTTCTACTATGAAAAAGACTTATCCTGAACGAATGACGCTATCAGAGGTTTGGCCTTTTCTTGAAGCAGGCGGATTGATACACCTATCAACAGTGGACGGAAATCATCCACGTGTACGAATGGTGTCCTTGAATGTCTATGACCAGAAACTCTGGGTTGTGACTCGAACAGGAGATGACAAAGTAGCCCAAATACGCGAAAACTCCAATGTCGAGTTCACTCTTTCCATTCAGGGAAAAGAGAGGACTGGGTGTCTTAGGGCAACAGCAGAGGCTAGAATTGTAGAAGACCAACAAACACGAAGTGATGTTGCCTCAACAATACCATGGTTTACGGGATACTGGGAATCACCCGCAGACCCCAATTTCACACTAATCAGACTCGATCTGAAAAAGATACTATTTGATCATCATGAAACCAGCTCAAAGTATACTATAGAGGTTAATACCTGACCTCAAGGCAGTTCAATGCGTTACAATGGAACCTTGTTTCAATGGGTCTAAATTACTTCAATTGTGGTTCAATTGACTTTTATCTCCGTTAGGAGAGTATTTGCGTTGAAAAGTATGGAAGATGAAGGGAAAACAGAACTCATAGTCGGTTTTGATGAGAGGTTACCTTCTAAGTCAAAGTTAGCCTTTGGTCTGTCTCAAGCCTCCATTAACCTCCTTCAGATCATTGCTCTGGGTTCAGCAATCACTTTCTATTACAATATCAAACTTGGTCTGAGTGAAGAATGGATCTCTCTTGCCTGGCTGATTTTCGCCATGTGGAACGCTCTAAATGACCCCCTATTCGGTATTCTGCAGGAAAGAATCAATACGGATATGGGAAGACGCATCCCTGTCCTGCGTTTCGGAGCACCATTTTATGCTCTTACATTTGTTATTTGCTGGTTCCCATTCATGGGAAGCACACAAATCGCCCTTTTCTGGAACTTACTATTGGTCCTCTTTTTATTCGATTCCATGTTCACTATGGTCGGACTAGTAATAACTGCGTTACCAGCTGAAATGTGTATCACTCAAGAAGCCAGGTCGAATCTCAGTTTGTATAATGTGATTCTAGGTTCTCTTGGTGGCGTAATAGCGATGGTACTTCCATTAATCCTACTCACCGATGAATCGACAACAGAGCTTAATCCCCTATTCAAACCCGTGATGCTGTTGGTAGGGGTTGCTGCTGGATTAATTCTATTCCTTTCGAGTTACGCACTAACCGAGAACGAGTATGCGAGGACTGAAGAACCATTGAGGTTCTTTGAGTCAATGAAAGAAACTATCAAGAACAAGGAGTTTCTTGCATTCGAAGCCATGAATTTCTTCCATGAGATGGCTTTCACGATAGTACTTGGGTCCTTGATTTATTTCGTACAATACATTATGAGGTTGCAGGGATTCATAGCATCCATTCCATTGTTTGTTATCTTCATCCTGATGCTATCATTTAGTTTCCTAGCAGATAGAATGGTGAAAAAACGCGGTTTGAAACAGGTCTACATCATGGGGCTGTTACTAACAGGTGCGAGTCTTATTTTGCTATTTATCTCGGGGAGCTTCTTGCCTTTAGTGATGCTGAGTCTTGTTACGATAGGCATCAGTCTGGCTCCTGTCACATTGATCTGGTCCCCTCTGTTGTCTGATGTAATGGATTATGATGAAATATTAACAGGCAAGAGACGAGAAACAACCTACGCTGGAATGAACGCATTAATTACGAAACCTGCTATCTCTATTGCAAATGCATTGTTTCTAATTATCATCAGCGGTTTTGGATTTGACAACTCTCTGAGTATACAACCTGATTCTGCAATATTTGGAATACAATTAGGATATGCCTTTTTCCCTGGACTCTTCTTCCTACTTAGTGCATTCGCAATCTGGAAATGGTATAGTCTAGATGGCAAAGATTGGCTTGATAAGAAAGCGGAGTTAGCCAAGATTCACATACACAAAGAGAAGGAATACATAGAACGTCTTCAGAGAGAAGGAAAAATATCCAAGGTCTACCAGAAACTCTACAGAGAGTCACAAGAAGAAACATGATTGGAACTGCTACCGAAATTTAGGAGAGTAGAAAATGGAATCCAAGCAAATCATCATCGTTCCACACACTCATTGGGACCGAGAATGGTACTTACCCTTTCAGAGATTCAGATTCATGCTAGTTGATCTTGTGGATGAACTTCTTGAAATTCTAAAGAAACAGGATTATAGATTCATGTTAGACGGGCAGACAGTGGTTCTAGAGGATTATTTTGAGATACGGGAGGATAGAAAGGATGAACTACTCCAACAAATTCGAGAAGGCAAAATCACCGTAGGTCCGTGGTATTTGTTACCTGATTTATGGCTTGTAGGTGGTGAGAGTCTACTTCGTAACATCGAGTACAGTCATGAGCTCACTACGCAACTTCATATTCCGCAAATGAAGATTGGTTACTTACCTGATATGTTCGGTCATTCGTGTGCCATTCCTCAGATAGTGGGTGACCTTACTGACTTCAAAGCAGTTGTTCTTTGGCGAGGAGTTCCACCAGAGATTATGAGTACATCATTTACTTGGAAATCTCATCCATCCTCCTCAACTGTAATCCTAGTCGTATATTTACCAGAAGGATATGGAAATGCCTCAAGGTTTTCTGAAAACTATGAAGAGTTTAAGGAAAAGGTCAACGTGGGGATATCTTCCCTGGAACCTCTCTCTCCAGTTCCTGTATATCTGTTGATGAATGGGTCTGACCATTTATTCCCGCAAGCATTTGTGCAAGAGTATGCAGAAAACCTGAGGAAAGACAGCTTTGATCTCTCATTAGGGACTCTCTCTGATTATGTTGAGAAACTAGAAACTGCAATACTTGAATCAGCCTACAACCCTCCCCTTTACTGTGGTGAATTCCGCTCACCTGCAAGAGCGCCACTCCTACAGGACACATATTCATCTAGAATGTGGATCAAGATTTGGAACCAGAAGGTCGAAGACTTGTTGATAAGGCAGGCTGAACCTCTTAGTACATATCTCTGGGCCTCGTTACAAAAATCATATCCGACGAGTTATTTGAAGACTGCCTGGAAATGGTTGTTGAGAAATCATCCTCATGATTCAATATGTGGTTGTTCCGTTGACCGCACCCACGAGGAGATGAAGGCTCGTTTCTCATGGGCTGAGTCCATTGGAGAAAGCATAATTCAGAATGCCATTAAGGTATTTGATGAATTGGACACGAAGTCTGATGCCAATGAATCAAGCATTCTTGTTTTCAATTCTGGAGGAAGTATGGAATCTCCAGTTTGCATCCAATTTGAAGCACCAAAGGAGGAGATAATCAATGGACTACAAGCACTTGATGGGTCGGTCTATGATGTTCAACGACTAGAATCGAGAGATGATATCTTCTTTGAAACAACTGTTGGTATGAGAACAGCAAAGATGGGATTCAGCCTCTTACCGGGTAGGAAATTCATGAATTTCTATATCAACGATATCGAGTACTTTGATGGCGATGAACCAGGTCTTCTCGAACTCCGCTTTATTTCGGATACACACCTCGTGGGAGACCTGAATTTTGAAGAATTCAAACGGAACGCTCGTGAGATAATTGATGGCAAGAAATACAAAAAGATCCATCTTATCGCAGCACGACCGACTCAGAATATCTATGCTTCATTGGTTCCTGTTCAGCCTTGGGCTTTCACAAAATTCCTTACAGTCGATGAGTTGCCATCTTTAGGTAAAGACAGCTTACAGGTTACTGAAAATCGGGTCAGTAATCGTTTCTATTCAGTCGCATTCAACAAGGATGGATCCTTAAGTGTCCTCAATAAAGAGCTAGGTTTGAAATTCGAGAGATTACATTTCTTCGAGGATTACGGAGACCGTGGTGATGAGTATACATTTGGTAGAGTGAGTCCTGAGAAAGCTGTTGTCAAGAACGTAAAGCGTCATGTTCTTTCGACTGGGCCCATCATAGCTGAGATTCGTCAGAAGATGGAGATTGAATTATTTGAGGGTCTGGATGACTCCAGAGAGAAACGGACTGGAAAAGTAGGAATGCCTGTTGAATCAACATTTAGGTTCTATCGTGATACACCAAGAATCGAGGTGACAACAAAACTCAGTAACAAGTTAAAAGATCACAGGCTGAGAATCTGCTTTAACCTTCCATTTGAGTCCGAGAAGTCCATAACTGCAACACATTTTGGTGTTATTGAACGAAGTGGTTCTCCAGAAAGAATACCGGTGGAAGATGAGCTGGAGAAAACACACTCCTCCTTTTCCGAAACACCTTCAGGAATACAGCCACAAAAGCGATTCATCCGGGTCAATGATGAAAAAGGAGTTGGAGCAATAACCATCTTCAATACGGGTCTACCAGAGGTGGAGCTTCTGAATCGCAATCGACTTTCATTAACACTCAATCGCTCAATCGGGTGGCTTTCTCGAGATGATATCCCTGAGAGACCTTTCCATGCTGGACCAAGAGAGGAAACGCCAGGTGCTCAAGAAATAGGAACTGAATACGAATTCAGCTATGGCTTTGCTATTCACTCAAAGGAAGACCCACTATATATCAGCGCAAACATCGCAGATGCGGCCTCTGAGCATGCGCTGGTGTTGTATCAAGATAAACCAGAGATGTCTTCTCAGCTACTAACTCCAATCATCAAGATTGACAATCCCAATGTGAGAATCTCATCTATGCGAGTACGAGAGGATCGAGTTCTTGTCACAATGTATAACATAGAGAACAACGAAATCAATGCCCTTCTAACTCTCAATGACTCCTTTGAAACCTTGACCGAGGTCAAGATTGATGGAACTATAAAGCGGGAACATGTTGTGAACGTGGGAGCTGTCAATCTTATCTTCAACCCTCGTGAAATCAAGATGTGTGTCTTTAATCAAAAGAGATGAGTAATTCTTCTGTCATGGGTATGTCCAATGTTCCATCAATGATTGCTTGAAGCATTCCAGGCTTTATGTATCGGATTACATCTCCTTAAAGACCCGTAAGCATTCTAAGCATTCGTCCATTTGATGTGTTGATGTGCTTTATTCTCACATCTTCCATGTTCAACACATCAATATGCGGTTACAAAACGTAAGAGCCATATATGGTGGTTTTGTTACCCTTAATCAAATGGACACATAGGTAGGCTATAGTTCGAAAGGAAGAGCGATGCTTAATCCTTGGGTTTATTTTTTTGGTATTGAATCACTTCAGAAAAATGGAGTTCATAAAATGAATACTGATGATGAAATAATGGAAGCAGTTGGGAGGAAATTCCTTCAGAAATACTGGAAGATGACTATCGTCTTCGCTGTGCTGGCAATAGCCGCAGTGGTAGAAGCAGTGCTTGTGTTGCTATGGGTAGTTGCCGACTTGCAATCACTGGGTCTGATTCCAGCAACACTTGGACTCTGGTCAGTGGGCAACATAATCACACTGATACTACACTTGATATTCTGGGAACTTGTGTTAGTAGGCCTCTGGGTACTTGTTGCTGCGGCGGTAGTGTATCTGAAATGGTACAACAACCTACCTGAAGAAGACAAGTTTCCAAAGAGACAGCGTGGAAGGCGTGAAGAAGGTGATGCCTTTGGGTTCTTTGTCGGAATTGTATGGTTGATCATTATCTGGTTTACTGGTCGGTGGGATCTCACCTTCAACGCATGGACGGTCAATGACTGGGTTTTCTCATGGTTATGGGCAATTTTCTGGGTCCTGCTAATTATTGGCATTCCCATGTTGTTGTTCTTTGTCTATTGGATTAGGAAAGAGCCCTGATATATTTCGGAAGTCTAAGTCGAGAGTCCTCTGAACCCCCATGGTTCTGGGATTACTCGACATTCTTCCTTTGTGAAAGCATCGTTGCTAGATTCTTGGGGGGGAGTAGGTTGGAGAAGTGTATCGTTGTTCAATAACAAATATTACGGAACCGTTTTTTGAGGGGTCATCTCATATGAAGTAGGATTGAAGTTCAAATGAAAGCCGCTGTATACAAAAAGTACGGACCACCCGAGGTTGTAGAAGTAGTAGATGTTGAGAAGCCGATCCCCAAAGCTAACGAGTGTTTGGTCAAGATTCATGCAACAACTGTATCAAGAGGGGATTCCAGAATGCGAAGCCTCGATGTCCCTGGAAATGCACTCACACGTTTGATGGCTCGTTTGTACCTAGGCATTAGTGGACCAAGGAGAAAGATACTAGGTATGCAGTTGGCGGGAGAGATTGAATCAGTAGGCAAAGATGTAACGCTTTTCAAACCTGGAGATCATATTTTTGCATCCACCTACCCGACTGGGTTTGGAGGGCATGCTGAATACAAGTGTCTGCCTGAAGATACTGTGATGGCAATAAAGCCATCAAACATGACATTTGAAGAGGCTACGACTGTCCCCACTCCAGGAATTGGAGCGTTGAATGTTC
>JAEORX010000009.1 GCA_016840685.1 Candidatus Thorarchaeota archaeon | reverse complement strand
ATTGAACAAGGTAACATTCGCCAAGGTATCAAAGACAGCTGTGAGATTCTCAGACAGATCCTCTCCATCATAGGTTCTGGTTGTATCTAGGTCAACTATCCCCAGTATGACCGCTGAGCTTGTAGCATTACCTGTATCAACTCCACCACCAATGCCTCCCCCTCCACCGATACTCATACCTCCCATGCTACTTTGATTGGTCACATACCAAAGCATACCAATGAGTGCAGCTGGGAGCAGAAAGATCAGGAGGAGGGCTACCTTGTCCTTGATTATCAACCGAAGTTCTTTCATCACCATGTTTCGGATACGTCTTGATGGTTTGGTGAGAACTTCTGCCATTTTGCAATCCCTCTACTATTTTACAGCCTAGATACGACTATTAATTTCACATTCTATACTTAATAGAGGCAAGCTCTAGGTGAACTCTATTAAGGCTTTAGCACTTATCATCTAACTCGTGGATAGGGGCTGGATTCGTTTTTTCGTTAGCTTGATTAAACATACACATATGACAAATAAAGGGCCTAAATCCTAATGTGACTGTCTTATCATAAGGTATGAAGTTGGTCTTGAAGAGGTTCCCTATTTGGTCACTGATGAGCTTGCTCGTTTGCAGCGTTTCAGAAGAGTTGCCCAGAATCATAAGATTGGGCTTCCTGAAAAAGACATGACAGTAGAGGCTGAAATTGACCATCTGAGAACGCATCTCAATGCATCTATCTATCTTAAAGATGAAGACTGGATGTTACCTTCTTGGGCTGCTCTCACACTGAAGGGAGTTGACAAAGAAAAGGTCTTGATTACAGAACTACCAAACAACTGCTACAGAAATTGGTTTCTAATAGGTGGTGTAGGATCAACCAGGCATGGAATAACAGACTCTCGAGGTCTCTGCATGACCATTCCAGACTGTGGTTCAATAGACTTCTGGATTCTAGGGGCAGATGGCGTCATTTTCCCAGCCCTTAAGGGAAAGGATGAACCACAGCTAAGACTGGTTTCTACAGAAGACCAGCTCTATGAGTGGAAGCTGGACATTCAATCAGTCGACTTCACAAGGTTAGTCTATTATGTGGAACAGGATGGTGCAGAATACATCTTTAATGAGGTTGTTCTAAAGAACATCGCACTTGAGGAATCAACCATCACCTTCTTTGCAGTTCTACGACCCATGTCAGTCCTTGGGGTTGAGGTAATAGAATCCCTTGAGTTTGATGATAAAACAAACCGTGTCTTTGCCAACAATCTCATTGCGCTTAAAGCTGATATAGCCCCCTCCGCTGTATATCTGGTCGAAGCAAACGACAAAGAGGTCCTAGAGGTCTTACAGTCTGGAGAGATTCGCTATGATTACAAGCTTTCCTCTGAATCAGGACTTGGTAGTGCGATTCTTAAGTTTAATATCACCCTCCCCCCTGCAGGTACCAAGACCATTGTCTTTTCATCTCCACTTATACCTCTCGATAAAAGAGAGTCACTAATTGATTTTGTCCCGGATAAAAGTAGTCGAGACCGATCTGTCGGAGGTTGGTATGACTTTTCGAAGAAGAGAGGCGAAGCTGTCTTCCCAGATGAGCGGTTGGACAGTGTTCTTGCACAAGCAGTCACATCACTCGCAATCCAAGCCAATTCTGCTCTGCATCCCTCTTCACGATTTTGTTGGAATGATAAAGCAAGAATTCTATTAGCACTACTGAAAGCTGGCGGATCTGATGTAGCAAGTCAAATTATGCGTCGCGTTATTCAACAATTGAGAACCTCAGAATTGCCGCTTGATATTTCTATGCTGAGTCCCCTTCTCTGGAGTCTCCTGAAGATGCATAGATACTCTTTACAAAGAGAATCTATCCAAGAAATCAATTCATTCATTATACAACTTGCTGAGAAACTGCTGACTATACTATCAGCAGACCAGAGAAAAGAGGGGAGCGATGAAGGCGGAATAGAACAGACATTGACTGATGGTCTGGAGGATATGCCTCTTGAGCACTATCGGATACTGAACGAGTCAATGCTGAAGGAACTCAATGAATCACTATGGGCTTTGGCATCGTTGCAGGAAAGTCTATCTTACTTCTCCTTAACTAATGTGACCCTGTCGTCAAAGATAAAGAACATACTTCCCTTTGCTGAGAAGCTTGTACTGGAGAGATTCAATCAGATTCAGATAGCTCGATGGCCTCGAGAACAAGACCCTCAGATGTATCACATTGATAGGTGCATTCTGGATTTTCTGACAAGTATAGTGCAACTCCGACTTGACTTACTTGATAACGAATTCATCAGAAGTTTGTGCAAAAGGATCACTAAAAGACGCGTGGTACGAAATCTGTGGAAGATTCAAGGTCCACCTGAATTTCTCTCCAGCCATCTTGCGTTGAGAATCGCCCAGTTCTATGTATGGGATAGACAGCGTGACTCAGCTGAGCCGTTTCTTATGAGAACTCTTGAGTTTCTATCCGAGGACTACCTCCTCCCAGAGTTTGTGAATCCACGAACATTCGGAGGTAGCGGTGGAGCTGGGTCCAGTGTTCTAGCAGCCGCGGACATCATTCATCTTCTAAGCGATATGCTTGTGCATGAGGACAGGGATAACTTAGTGTTCCTGGCTGGTATTCCAAGTGATTGGTATGAGGCAAAACGGGCACTTGCAATTACTAGTCTTCGAACAAAGTTTGGGAAGACGCATATTGATATCGGACTCTCAGCAAATCAACATCAGATTGAAACTGGCATGGAGAATCTCCCTGAGGAAATTGAGATTCATGTGCCTGACAGTGTCCCACTGCGAATGGTCAAAGTATATGGTGCTAGTCTTATTGATAGAATAATGAAAGGTCAATCCCCTCATTTGAAACTCATCCCCCTTTCGAATGAAGTCGTGCTAACTTATCATCGATAGAGCTTACAGATTCTGAAATCTGAAAAGGCAGCAACCTGTGAATACTGTAGTATTCCTACTGGCTAGACATTAAAAATCAACTGGTTCTGGATTAGTATCATCATGCCATTTCCAGACATCCACAACACATCGAGTTTCCTTTGGAATCCCCTTTAGCTTGAGACCTGCATAGATGTATGCACCATCAATATATCTCCCAATATTGCCTTTGGGGAGTTTCATCAGAAAATCAATCGCTGCGGAGTCATACTCCCTTCCGACAATTATCGCTCTTGCGGGAAAGTAGGGCGTCAGTATCATCTCATCTTTTTTCATTGCAAGTACTGCAAAGTTATCCAGTGAGTCAATGAATTCTATGATGTGGACTCGACCCACCATTGAGTCAAGGACCTTCACAAAACTATAGTTCTCGCCAAATTTTTCGGTTACGTTTCCACTACTTGCAGCAGATTTCCCAGCGTCTATCAAAATGTCCACAGACCCCTGGGACCCGTCTCGCTTCATTAGATTTGGCTTAACAGTCACTTCCCCTGGATACTGGTTTTGAATAAACTCTGAAACCCTCGTTAGAAAGGGATTCTGTATCTTCCTCAGAAACTGGTCTACAACCTCTGCAAACTCGTCGTAGTCTTCCTTCCTGGAAATATTAGATGATATGCCACTCTCTTCAAATTGCCTTCCCAATTCATTTGCGAGCGAATAAGCTGTCTGATACTCTTTCTTCTTAGGAGCAATGAGTGCGGTGATTATTCGGTCTCGAGGAGCAAGATAGATCACCTTCTCTTCTGTCGTGAATGAAGAGAGACCTCCGAATTTGAGTTCCCTTGTGAAGTGGCCTATGGCAGTGATGAAGCTAGAGAAGAGGGATGGGTCTGTTCTGGTCTTCATTCTGGAGAAAAGTGGCACACCAGCCGCTGCATCAAAGATGATTATTCCCTCGATGTCCATTTCGCTAACTCCAAAGCGAGCTCGATTATTTTTCATTTAACGATATCTGAGATTGCTGATGGGGTTAGTCCTCAGTTTCAGGGAAAAGATCCTCTGGGTAGTTAACAAGCCTCTTGAAGAGCTTTTGGTCGTAGAAATGTGCTTGCCTGTTTAGACAAGGGATTACAGCGCAGCGTGAGCACACAAACTCTACAAGCACCCTCAGTTCAGGGAATTTAGAAACTACGACCTCGAAAGTTGTTTTGGAGGGCACAAAGAATGTGTCCTTCTTATCACCAAACGCACTAATTGCAGTTCGATAAACAGTGTCAAGAAAACCTGGCGTGGTCCCTTGCGTTTCATGCAGGTTCGCAATGAGAACCATGATGGGGGCTACAGAGCATGATAACGCATAGTGCTTGGCATCCCATGCCTTCTCAAAACCATCTTCAATGACACCAGTTTCCCACATGCGAAACCTCTCAAGTCCGGTTTTTTTCTGATGGTCTAGTATTGGTGAAACTATCTTGCCTCCCTGCCTACCTGGACCTGAACGATACGGAAGTCCGCGGGGTATATGTGTTGGTCTTCCGCAAAAGCAATACCAACCCCCCTGTTTGGCATTCTTCCGCATCAGTTTGAGAAGAGCCTGGTTCTCTTCAAATGGTCTTTCTATCTCATGTGCAGGGACCCAAATGGTATGGTCCTCACATCTGAACTCTCCGCAGAGGGCACAAGGAAACACCTCTTGGTTGGTTCGTGAGTATCCGTACCTTCTACATTCCGCGCAGTTCGTCATCATCAATCAATCCAGTCATATATTAATGAACAACTCTGAGGTTAATGTCTTCCTACGACATTCGAGAACCCTTATGAGTCGAATATACTGAACGATAGGTGGCGAAGTCATGATGTATGAGAAGATCTATTCTTCGGATTTTCTGGTAATTGGTAGTGGTCTGTCCGGTCAGCTTTTCTCACTTAAGGCTGCAAAAGATGGAACTGTCAATATCGTGACAAAGGATCGTCTCACAGAGTCTGCGACCATGAAGGCTCAGGGCGGAATAGCAGCTGTCGTTTCTGCTGAGGACTCAATCAAGTTGCATGTAGAAGACACCATTCGTGTTGGCGATGGACTCTGCCACCGTGATGTTGTGGAACAGATAGTGCAGGCTGGTCCTGCTAGAATTCAAGAACTTGTGCAGCTGGGGGTTGACTTCTGTGGCGAGGAAGAAACAGGCAAGTATGATCTTGGACTCGAAGGAGGTCATAGCAAGCGACGTGTATTGCATGTAAAGGACCATACAGGAGAGGATATTGAAATCGCGCTCTCTAAGCAATTATCATGTGCGGAGAATATCCAAATACATGAGAACCATATGGCGGTAAACCTCTTTGTTCGCAACAATCGAGTGAATGGTGCTTATGTCTTGGATCTCAACACAAATGAGATTGAACGATATGTTGCAAAAGCAGTTATCCTAGCAACAGGAGGTGCTGGTCGTGTATTTCTCTATACAAGTAACCCAGATGTAGCCACTGGGGATGGCATCGCGATGGCATATCGTGCAGGAGCTGTTGTAAAAAATCTTGAGATGGTCCAGTTTCATCCTACACTTCTCTATCATCACAAGATTCGATCCTTTCTCATCTCTGAAGCACTGAGGGGGGAGGGTGCCATATTACTCGGGCCTGATGGAAAACGGTTCATGCAAGATTATCATGAGGATGCTGAACTCGCTCCCAGAGACATAGTTGCTCGTGCTATTGATACAGTCCTGAAGAAAACAGGGGCTGATCATGTCTGGCTTGATATCTCCTTCAAGGACTCAAATTTCATTAAAGATCGATTTCCTCAAATTTATGAGACCTGTCTTGAGGCTGGAATTGACATCACCAAATCGCCCATTCCAGTTGTTCCCGCTGCCCACTACATGATGGGTGGTGTCAAGGCGGACATTAATGGTAGAACTAATGTGCAAGGACTTTTTGTCATCGGTGAAACTGCGTGTACAGGATTCCATGGTGCAAACAGGTTGGCAAGTAACTCACTTCTTGAAGCTGCAGTTCTTGCACACAATGCGTCTGTGGCGGCATCAGAGGAGATAAAATCGGAGGTGCCCACGATGGAGATCCCTCCCTGGGATCCAGGAGAAGCCACCGATCCAGATGAGTTAGTCGTCATCTCGCATCTCTGGGAAGAAATACGCAGGATGATGATTAACTATGTAGGAATTGCTCGGTCCGACAAAAGACTCATTCGTGCACGGAATCGGATTGAATTCATCCAGAAGGAGATCAATCAATTCTATTGGGACTATCGACTAACCCCTGACTTGGTAGAGCTACGAAACATCGCGCTGGTCGCGGAACTGGTTATCAGAATGGCTCGGATGAGGAAGGAGAGTCGGGGAGCGCATTACAATATAGACCACCCAGAAAAATCAAAGGAGATTGTCGACACAGTCATGCAAAAGGGGTACGAAGCTATCGAATGATTGAGGGATTTGCAGATGAGCAAACGAGAGCACGCTGGATCACTCCTATTACCAGTTGGTGTCATGATTTTAATGCCGTGGTTCTTGATGTGGTGGACATCAGACACCATAATAGGATGGTTTCTACCATGGTCTCTCGAGCTGCTAGTCCTATTGTTTGGTTTGATAACGCTCTCCTTCGGCATTCTACTATTGGTTATGTGTATTCGGATGTTTGCGAGTATCGGTAGGGGGACACTTGCTCCATGGGCACCAACACAAAGATTAGTTGTGACAGGTATCTATCAGTATGTACGCAATCCAATGATAACAGGAGTTCTATTTGGCCTGCTTGGAGAGTCAATCATACTCTCAAACTACACCATCTTCCTCTGGACATTCATTTTCTTTATTGGGAATCACATCTACTTCATCAAGTCAGAAGAACCAGGTCTTTTGAAACGGTTTGGGGATGAATATGCGGAGTACTTTGAGAACGTCCCCCGTTGGGTTCCAAGACGAACACCATGGTCGCCCTCTATCGAGTCAGCAGTCTAGACAGGGTCTGTATCAGGGGCATTGCGCCAGCGGTTGTTGTACTCATTTGCTGGTCCTCTTGGGCTCTTTTTGTCACCCCATCGCCCTTTGAATGATTTGAAGTTCGTTTCTTCCATTAGTATCAGATTTTCCTGGGTGTTCCAGATGAGACCACCATCAGCTACTCTGTCACAGAATATCCGGAAATAGCAGCGAGGACTACTCTGCGGAGATGGATAATTTGCATGAGTTCCCAACGCAGACCACACATTGATTTGCTCTTGATTCAGAATTGCACCCTCAAGGAGAAAGCCTGGCAATGTCTTAGCTATTGAAGCAAGTCGCGCTTCATAGTGATTAGACAACAGCCATATTGCATCATCTACTTCTCTTGAACCAAAGAATCTGACTTCAACATTCTCCCAGTCACCCACATGCTTCCCAATACTAAAAGGTGCACCAGGGAAGTCATTGTAACGATACCAAAACCAATACCGAATCTGAATTAGGTTCTCATCCTTCCAATACTCATAGTAACATGGTGGAGAGGCAGGTAGTTGTTTTGGATGTCGATCCTCAACAAACAGATTCCAGTCTTGATGGAACATCTCATAGATCTCTTCTGCATCAGAAGGATAGCAACAGAACTCTCCCTCTCTGGGGTGAAAATGCACAATTGGGGCATAGCTCCTCGCAAGACTGACTATGTCTTCAGAGCTCTTCATGTGCGCTCTACTCCTCTTCTTCCAAAGATAGCAGGATTGTCCGTATTTCCTTTGGGCCAAATCGTAGTTTCAGAATATGATCCTCAATCAAGTGTTGTGTGTATCGATGACTGGGTGTTTCATCAGCTCGTGCTCCTATTGCCTTAGTGACGTTGAAGCCCAAGTCGATGGTACAATCTTTTTCGTCGTCTGAAATGTTCCAGAAACGGAGAACAAGATACTGGCTATTCTCTGACTGCTTGAATGCTGACAGCATAATGTCTTCCTCTTCGACATTAATCCCCTCTAGCTGGTAGTCACACTCCTCTTCATCACCAGGTGGAATGAATCGCGCCACCAGGGGATTGAGATATTCATCCACCGTCCGATGGACTCCTGCGACTCTCCAATTGTCAGTATGGGGGGTGATTGAGAACTCAGACATCTGAAGTCCCTGACATTGTGCTCCTGGGGTTTCAAGATAGGGTCCAGCTCCACCATTTCGCGTTGTCAGGTTACTCTTGGAGAGCCAACCTACCGACCTCACAAGAGTCAGTGCTATTGTTTCATCCGAGTCATCGAGGATTTCAAACTCTAAGAGACCTCTTGTGGCGACTGTAAGACCGCGTTTTTTAGATGACACACTCACAAAGCTTCTCAACGGATAGGTGGGGGCAACAGGCTGAAACCAGTCCTTGCCCTCCTTGGGTCGTAGAGGTCTCTTTATCACATCAAAGGAAGAGTCCGCTTCACATGTGGTTGCTTTTGTCTTAGATGGAAACAACACCCGAAGTCTGTGGTCTTCTGCAAGGTTCTCATATTCGACATTGACTTCCACAGTAGCAGAGCCAGCACAGAGAGAGACCTCCGTTGTGAATGGACAAGCAACCATTTCTTCTGTTCTTCCAAGAGAGTCCTCTCGAGCAGCAAGAGGAATCATCAACTCACCAGACGCAATGAGTGAACCAACCAGAGGTCCTGAGTGACCCGTTTCAATTGAAACCTCTATCCCGGAATATCTAATGCTCTGATGGTTGGAGGAGGGACAGTAGTCATAAGAGTCTCCGATGTCCTCGCTGTCCTCAAACTCGATAAGCCCCTCATATTTTTCTCCAGACCTCTTGTCGGTGAGAGTGATCGTTCCATTATGCCCCATATCGACTCTAACAAGGCTGTTCTCGATAGTAGACTTACTGCAGTGCACTCCGTCTGTTGGCGTTTCATCTGGTGCTTCTTCTGAGATACCTAGGTCATATCGCTTGAACCCAAGCCCACCTACATCCTCCGCTCTGAGAGCTAACGAGATAAACGCCTCTCTGTCCGGTGCCAGTCTTGATTTGGGGTCTCTCCTTGATGCCACCTCCAATACTTGTACTGGAACTGTCTGACCATCCTCGCTCACAAGCGTATGAAATCCGCTCATAGCATTGTCTGCATAGAGTTTCCTCACCCAGACCTCAACGATTTTGTTTTCGGCATTCACCCTTATCTTGTATGCAGTTGATGTGTGCTCAAGGTGATCCCTCATCTGCCGGAACATCAATGCCAAAGCTGAGAAGTCGAACTCAAACTCAGTGAGTTTCCCATGCGATGTAACTATCTCTCGGGTGGCTGTGGGTTGGGGATCAAACCCCTGCTTCTTCACGAAATCGAGATGAATCTCATTCTTAGCAGCCTCCAAGCTAGTCGATGCCTTCAGATCTGGCACAGCCAGTTCTATCTCAGTGAGTCTGCTGTAGCGAATGTCTGATAGTGGATACTCAACTATTGCAATACCTGACCTTCTATATGCTGACGGGTTTGCCACAAGCACACCTGGTTTCCTAGACTTTGCACGTTGCTTCATTGCATTCAGTGCAATCTCCAACAGGGGTTCTGCAATCTCATTCACCCATCTGAATCGTTGGACCATGTCGTCATGAACCGCATCAATACTACACCCACAAATGTCATCGTGCGGATGATTCCTCAAGAGATACTTCCATGCCAATCGAAGCTGATGATTGGGATATTCAACACCATGAACCATTGCCATGGATGAGAAAGGTTCTACGCATCGCTCTAGAAGCCTCTGTGTGTACTCATTCATTTGTTTGAGATAGATCCTCGTTGAATAGACACCACTCAAGAGATTTTGGAATTTTGATCCCCTGAATTCTCCCCGATGGCGTTTTAGGCTTCCTCGAACCTCTCTGATTCTGTCAATAAACTGCGGTAGTGTACCCATGGTAATGGGTCCATCATGTCTTGCATTGTATGCATCAATGACCTCTGGGACATGAGTCTGAGGTTCATCATGATCAGAACCATTCATCAAGAGCACAGTTCCTATCTTTGACGAAGGTCGGAGCTTGTTCACAATCTCCTCTAGTACAGAAACCGCATCATCGACATCCAATGGGAGCTTGGCTGCATTTCCGTAGGACAAGGGCAACCAGTGAGCAAGGACTTCACTTCCTCCTCCCGCCTCCCATATGAACTCTGACCCAAGTTCATCAATCTCATCTCCCCCACCCCGAGCGAATATGACTGAATCACACCTGAATTGCGTAAGTACTTGGGGAAGCTGGCTCACATGTCCAAAGGGGTCTGGTATATATCCCACATTCATAATGGGGCCATAGTCCTCCGCCACCCTCTTGCCAATCAGAAGGTTCCTGATGAGAGCCTCTCCTGAAACAAGAAAGACATCAGGCAACACATACCATGGTCCGATTAAGATGCGTCCATCTTGAATGTGCTGTACCAGACGTTCTTGTTCTTCTGGTTTCATCTCAACATAGTCCTCAAGAACTACAGTCTGTCCATCAAATGTGAAGTGAGTGAATTTGGGATTGCTTTCGATTGTGTCCAGAAGGTTGTCGACCAGTCTGATTAACCTCAGCCTGAATTGCTGAAAGGTCTGGTACCATGCTCTGTCCCAGTGTGTTTCACTGACCAGAATTGCCTCTGTCTTCTTATCTTTCACACGATATCCCCTGTTTTTTTGTCACAACCTCCTCAAGATATATGTGCAATATGAATCGTTTGAAATATAACTGACACACATACTATACTAGACAATGATTTGTAGTAGAAAGACACTACAATAATCGAAAACAGGTGGCAATGTGTCTTGATAGACCAACCACAAATCATAGAGCTGGAGCAGGTTGCCTCCAACGCCTGGGTCGCAGAGGAAACA
Source organism: Candidatus Thorarchaeota archaeon (assembly GCA_016840685.1). GTDB lineage: Archaea > Asgardarchaeota > Thorarchaeia > Thorarchaeales > Thorarchaeaceae > SMTZ1-45. The sequence goes on along the minus strand of JAEORX010000009.1, from coordinate 30,982 downwards.
GAACGGTTTGGTGGATGGCTTCTCCGTGCCAATGGAGGGGTCACAAATCGGGCAAATAGCGTTCTCCCCATTGGTCCACCACCATTGCCTCTTGATGACGCAATTGAAAAGGTGATTGCTTTTTACAAAGAGAGAGGTCTAATTCCCAGATTCCAGATGACTGAAACAAGCAAGCCCGTTGAACTCGATAAAGACCTTGCAGAACGGGGATTCTCCGTCGGTCTGCAAGTGGAGGTTCACACAGCAGCAATCAGTCATCTAATCCAGAAGGAACCCGCCATTGATGTGATGATATCAAATGACATCTCTGATGGATGGATGTCCGTATATCGTGAAGCCTCAGGGTATAATGAATCCACAATGGAGGTCAGAAGAGACCTCATGAAACGGACCCAACATTTCAAAGCATTTGCGCTCGCGAAGTTCGAGAGAGAGTTGGCTGGGGTTGGATTTGGAGTAGTTGAGGATAAGTGGCTTGGGATCTTCAACATCGCAGTACATCCAACAATGCGTGGGAAAGGTGTTGCGCTTGCTGTAAACACTGCCCTTGCAAAGTGGGGGCATCAACTAGGAGCACGTTCTGCCTATCTCCAAGTGGAGTCTGAAAACATACCAGCTCTGAAGCTCTATGTCAAACTCGGTTTCCAACAGGCTTACAATTACTGGTACAGAAATCTAGAAATTAATAGAGGTACAGGTGGGGATTGAGAACACCTGTTTCGGATTGGACCTTGCTCACAGCTTGCTCGCTAGACCCTCATACTCAGACTTGATTTTTAATCCTATATCCGAACCACCAAAGTCACCCGGAGTGATTGTGATGTCATTGCCATCTATAACCGCCTCAATCACCATGACTCCCGGGGATTCTATCTTCAGACCGTGCTTGCCACTGCGCTGAAAGCGTTCAGTGTATACAAGTTCTGAATTTCTCGTAACTGAAAGCATGAGATATGCCATCTTCTTCTCTGCAAGTGAGGCTGATGGTGCTGGTGGGGTAATAGAAGGTTCATCCTCCACTGTTTCAGCAACTAAAACGGGTGCTGGTTTCGGTCTTGGAGCACCTGCAATAGGCTCTTCATATTTTGGTTTGGGAGCACTACTAACAGGTTCTGGCTCTGGAAGTATTTTCTTCTTGGGAGCTCCTGCGATTGGTTCAGCGGCTTTGGTTTCACCCTTGTATGCTAGGACACCATCATCAAAGGACCATCTGCCATCCAATACGGCTCTGAATTCGGCAATGTTGTTTGCAACATCCTGATCCGATTCATCCTTCTCCATCATCTCGACAAACCTCGATGTTGCCAAGCCTATTGTAGTAATTCCAACCTTGTGCCCTGATTTCTGCAGGCCTCTCGCAATTCTTATGGCATGCATCCGTGTGGGCATATCGACCCGACTTCCTATCCATGTCCAGCATGTATCATTGTACTCATCGAGTACAATGAGGGCATTATCGCTATTGACCAGAGTTGTGTCCAGCTTTACAGCAGTCACTTCACCAGACTCATCCTTTAGCATGAGCATGAACGGTTTTCTTGAAAGGTTCTTCATTGATAACCTGTACCTCCTAAAACATAATCCCAGCTACCCCACATCGCTGATTGCATAAAAGAACTTCGCGGATGTAAGAAATTTGCTCTAAGTTCCTAAACTGGTTGCTGTCATGTCAATCTCTGTATCTATGACAAGGATTGACTGGGTGTCAACAATACCTTTTATCTTTCGAACCTTCTCTGTGATGATTTCAACCAGGGTTTCCATGTCACGCCCCCTGACCTCTGCGACGATGTCATATGGTCCAAAGACCTTGTGTGCTTCCTCAGTCACAGAGATTTCGAGCATGTCCCTCAGAACCGAGTCTTCATGTCCCACAGCAGCCTTGATTAGGATGTACGCCTTCACCATGTCTGTCACCACCGCGTATTCAGTCCTCGGTCCAATTGACAAGATAACTCTTACTCTTGGCCTAGAACATGATGATTCCATTGTGGCAAATTAGAACTAAAAGAAACTATAATGGGCAGCCTGCGCTACCCAACTCTTATTGGTAAAAGAATTGCTTTGTGCCGGTTGTTTATTGCATTGCAAACCGAGGACATTTGTCCTTGGTTATCCCGGGAGTTTCACAGGGCTTGTTCATACCTGTGTAAAACTTGAATCCGTCAACCTTGCACTTACCTTCGGCCGCATCATACTCTGGACAAGTCATTGCATTCTCTTCCAAATCGGTCTTTACATTAGTCCACGGTCCCACGGTCCCCGGACTGTTAAGGGGGCCAGCTCTTAAGCGCATATTAAGCTATTTCGGTTGATTTCCTTCTAGTAGAGCCCTTCTCACTTAACAGATGTCCTCTCTCAATGAGAACCTCTCTCAGAATCGCTGGATAATCCGTGAAGATGCCATCTACTTCCATGTCCAATAACCGTTCCATATCCTCCCTCTCATTGATGGTCCAGACATGGACAGCGAGGTCCCTATCATGTGCAGCTTTCACGAACCTAGGTGTGACCACCTGAATTGAGCCACTCCTCTCAGGAACCTGGAACGCCTTGTACGGAAGAGAGCGCACGAATAGCCCTAATGCTCTCATCTTTACTCCTAGCACAAAGTTACGAATCTCAGTTGGATGCGCAGATGTTGGAATCTCTGGAGCGTTCTCTCTGAACCTTTCCAATTGTCTGGGATGAAAGGATGCTATCATTATCTTCTCAGTTCTTTGTGTTTCTCGCAGAACTCGTGCTACTTCAACAGGTGCTTTAGGGAAGGTGTCCTTAATATCTAGGTTGAGAATAGTGTCTTGGAATCTGTTGAGTGCTTGCTCCAATGTCACTATCTTTAGTCCCTTCTCTCGAAATGGATAGGTCCCTCCGTTGTCAGTTGTGAAGCTATGACCGAGATCAATCTGAAGAAGGTCGTCCAGAGTCTTCTCTCTGACAGTTCCAGTGACTCCTGTTGTCCGTTCTAGGTCATCATCATGAAACAGGACTGGGATATCATCCTTCGTGAATCGAATGTCGGACTCTAGTACATCCACTCCAATCTTTAGCGCTGCCTCCAATGCCAGAATAGTGTTCTCTGGGATATTACCCGACTCTCCGCGGTGCGCCATGATTAATGGTCGACCAATATCAAAAATCATCTCCGTCCCTTAACATGCGAAGATACATCCTCCAGCATAAACTCTCGCATATCGTATAGTATAGACCAAGTTTATATGCTTCAAAAGTTAGGCCAAACTAACTCTTTTGTGTGGGGTGTTTGATGCAGGAAACAAAAGATGTCGACAAGCTCTGGGAAATGAGTGAGGAGGAGATTCGCAGAGGAAGACATAACCGAGACATCTCAAGGATGATGCGTGGAGATCCTCCCGAAACCCTCCTCTATGCCATTCTCTGTTCAATCTATGAGGGCCACAACACGAAACCAGCACTCTATGACCACCTTGAGTCCATGTTTGTCATGCGTCTGAGTAGGATGACAGTGTCTCCAGTGGATGTTGATGAAACCCTTCAGCATGGTATCAATGAGAAACTTCTGCTTCAGGACAAGGATGAGTTCAGACTCACCGACTTAGGTACAAACACCCTTTGGCAATCCAGAATGCAGGTGCTCCACGAGGGGTACTGGATGAGACGGTCTCTGAAGGAAAAATGGGTCGTGGTCACATCAGCGACTATGTTGATTCTTCTGGTGGTCTTCAAGCTCTGGGTTGGTCAAAGCATTGGAAGTCGTGCTATGATGACCGACGGGCTTGAAAACCTCACCGACCTGGTGGTTGTGGGTATCATTGCTCTCAGTCTTCGCTACGAGCGTGATCGTCTTGGTGCAATAGCCATCATGGTCTTCATGCTAATCTCTGGAAGTCTTCTTGGACTCAACGCATTTCTCCGACTATTGGCAGCAGAGGAAATGAGTGTGACATTTTGGGGTTACATTGTGGCGGCCTTTTCAATCGCGGTTAACTATGGTCTCATCTGGTTTAAGACTCTAGTCGGCCGTATGTCAGGAAACCTGGCCCTTTTGAGTGATGCAAAAGAAGACCAGACTCACATCAGAATTGGTTTTGGTGTAATGATTGGACTCTTCTTTGCTGAATTCCAAATCTATGTGGTCGACTCTATTGTTGCAATCCTGATTTCATTGGTCATAATCTGGGAGGGTCTTGAGGCATTGCGCGAACTGATAGAGGCTGGTGATGACCTCAGTGTTGATACCATCCATCTTGCAGCGTCAGACCAGTATGAGGACCTGATAACGGCGTGGTTGCTTGCTCGACTCGCTAGGGGTCCTGATACCGAGAAGAATCTCAATCAAGCCTTCATCAAAGGAATAACGATTGGGTTCAAGTATTTTGATGTTCACGCAGTCCTAGGATTCAAGGACCTTGAAGAAAAGGGGATTGCAAAACACATCCAGATTGCTGGAAGAAGTGGTCTGATAAGAAGAGAGAATGACCAACTTTTCATCACAAACAATGGTCTCTCACTGTACTATAAGAATAGAGTTGATGAGCTAAAAAAAGTGGCTGACAGATTCACAAAGAGGCGCTCGAGGTTCAGAAATGCTGCAATTGGTATCTATATCTGGATCACAATCTTTCTCCTCTTTGCCTTTGGAGAAACACTATATGAGGCTGTTATAGGATTCCTTCATGCATTGATTGGGTTCTAGTCGCACTAGAACTCAAACGCCACTTTGATTGCATTGTTCTTTCCCTTCTTTGAAGCTACAGAGAATGCAGTCTTATACTTATCAAGACGATACCTGTGCGTGACCAGTCCATTAAAGAGATCTGGAGTTTCATTTATCATCTCAAATGCAAGTTCTAGAGTATCCACTGTTTTTCCATCATGAACCTCTTTCCCATGCATCATCGACCCGAGCACATTCACCTGTTTGTAGACTGCAAGTATCCAATCAGTCTTCTTTGTGACACCAAAGTCCATGCCAACTATTACTAATGTCCCATTATTTCTAACAAGATGCAATGAGTCATCCAGCGTTGCATCGCTCCCCACTGTATCGAATATGATATCCGGTCCTGAACCCCCATACAGAATCTTGCGACCAATTCGTGGTTTTATGAGATGACCATTTGTGACCGTCGCGACCTTTTCATAGAGCATGTCCTTGTCTGGCTCAGATATTATTTCATCAGCACCAAGTTTTCGAGCGGCATCTATTTGGAATGGATATCGAGCTATGACGACTATCTTACATTTTGACCCAAGGGTTCTAATTGCTCGAACCACCATCAACCCAATGATTCCTGCTCCAAGCACAATGACGGTGTCATCATCAGAAGGCATCTTTCTACTCACTGCATGGATGGCTACTGCAAGGGGCTCAGCAAGCAGGGCTTGCTCATCTAGAACTCCATCCGGAATCCTTGTTAGTTGTCCTGCATAGGTGACAAAGTACTCACTAAATGCACCACTCCCAAAGCCACCAAATCTCAGACGACCACCATATTCTTCCTCAAGTGCAGTGTCATCCCCGATTCCCACAATTGCTTGACAGGTTTCGGGTCTTCCTGCCTTGCAGCTCTCGCAGTACTCAAAGCCATAGCACTCACACGAAACTACAGGGGAGTGACCCACTCTGTCGCCAACCTTGAGCCCTTCGACCTCTTCTCCAACCTCCTCAACAATGCCCACGACCTCATGTCCAAGTGGAAAGGGATTGTCCTTTCTTGCTAAAATAGTGGCTGAGTAGGAAAGGTTGACGTTAATCTGATGAATGTCTGATGCACATATCCCTGCCATGAGTGGTCGTACCAAGACCTGTCGTGGATGCCTGATTGTTGGCTTTTGCCAATCCTCTCGATACTTGATCATGGTGTACTTTCCTGCGAGCTTCATCTTCTTTCTGATGACTTTGCTGATCTTGAGGTCATACATTATCGCCTTCATGAGAGCGCACCCGTTTGTAACAGAAACATACTGAGACTCATCTAGATATATCCATCGACAAAAAGAAGAGAAAAGGAGTGCATGTACACTCCTTGAATTCTGTTTATTCCACGCCACAGCGCTTCTTCAAGAGTTCCCAGTCATGGTTGACCTGTTCCTGGATTCTCTTTCTGAAGTCCTCCCACTCTGGTCTGAAGAGGTGCTTGAACTGACCCTGAGTCTTGAAGTACTCGTCAACAGGCTTCAGACCTGCCTCTGCAGCTCTCTTGCTCGGTCCTGACATGATCCATTCCTCACCATCAATGACCTCATAGAGTGGGTGGAGACCAGTTTCTACAGCTAGCTTGGACAGTGAGATGCTGTCCCCTGTTGCAGAACGCCAACCTCTAGGACATGGCGAGAATGCATGCACGAATGCAGGGCCCTCAACCTCAAGCGCCTTTCGGAACTTTGTGATGAAGTCACGATAGTTGGATGGTTCTACAGTGGCGACATATGGAATCTTATGTGCCGCAACAATCTCTGCGAGTGGTTTCTTACGCTCCAGCTTTCCAGGAATAGCTGACCCTGCCCATGATGTAGTTGTTTCCTGACCCGGGAAGGTAGCTCCTGATCGTTGAATTCCAGTGTTTTGATACGCACCGTTGTCGTAGCACATGTAGACGAAGTCGTGACCGCGTTCTAATGCACCGCTGATGGCTCCAAGTCCAATGTCAAAGGATGACCCATCCCCGCCCAGGGCAATCACATCTACATGTTCGTGCTTGTACCGACCCTTTTCGCGCATTGCATTGATTGCCTCTATTGCTCCTGAAGCAACGGCTGCTGAGTTCTCGAAGGCCACGTGGATCCAAGGAATCTTCCACGCTGTGTAGGGGTATATCGTTGTGGCAACCTCAAGGCAGCCTGTATTGTTGCAGACAATGGTGGGGCCTCTCAGTGCCATGCCCATGAGCTTGATTACTGGCGGCGCTCCACACCCTGCACACATCCTGTGTCCATAACTCAGTATTGGTTCGCGCTTGAGCATTTCTTTTATTGAAACTGCTGGTTTGCTGTCACTCATTACTTACGCACCCCCAAGGTTTCGTACATCGGAGCTTTTCCTTTCTTGATGTACTCCTTTGTCTTCTCGACTCCTTCAACAAATGTTATTGGTGGAACATCTCGACCACCAAGGCCAACAACAAAGTCAATCACCATTGGTCTCTCTTTTGCGTCATAGAGCGCAGTTCTTACCTCAAGTGCCAATGGATGAGTCGCTGCTCCGAATGACATTGCCTTCTCGAAGACCGCCACCGCCTTTGCCTTCGCAAGCACCTTAGCAATCTCTTTTGTCGGGAATGGTCTGAACATCTTGAGTCTGATGACGCCCACTTTGTCGCCCCTCTCTCGCATGGCATCAGCAACAACCTTGGCTGTGCCTCCCATCGTACTCATCGCAATAATGATGATGTCCGCATCTTCCGTCTTGTAGGTTTCAAAGATGCCGTACTTCCGACCTGTAAGCTTTGAGAACTCGGCTTCAACCTCTTCGTAAGCCTTGGTCACGTTCATCATGGCATCATCCTGCTGTTGTTTGAATTCGAAGTAGTAGTCTGTAAGTGCCAGTGGACCCATCGTGATTGGATTGTCAGGGTCAAGTGAGATGAACGGTTCTCGCACGCCTAGGAACTTGTGAACAGCATCATCAGGAAGCATCTCAACACGCTCGACATTGTGGCTTAGGATGAAACCGTCAATACCAACCATCACAGGTAACAACACATCATGACGCTCAGCTAACTTGAACGCCAGGATGGTAGTGTCATATGCCTCTTGGCAGCTCTGACAATAGAGTTGAATGAATCCGCTATCGCGCATTCCCATGCCGTCCGAATGGTCATTGTGGATGTTGATCGGGGCAGATAATGCCCGATTTGCTACAGTGAAGACGATTGGCATTCTCATTGACGCTGCACAATAGAGGATTTCCCACATGAGGGCGAGTCCTGCTGACGCTGATGCTGTAGCAACGCGAGCTCCTACAGCTGATGCTCCAACACAGGCACTCATGGCTGAGTGCTCAGACTCGACTGGTATGACCTTTGCCTTGACCTCTCCATCAGCAGCGAATTTCTGATAGTCCTCAACAATAATAGTCTGGGGAGTGATTGGATACGCCGCTAACACATCAAGGTCTGCTTGTTTGAGGGCATGTGCAATAGCTGCATCACCAGTCAGACCTTCAATGGTAATCTTGTCTTTTGGTACACTCATTTCTCTCACTCCTTCTCCATATGGATCGAGTCTGTTGGACACTCTCTAGCACATATCCCACATCCCTTGCAATAGTCATAGTTGTAAGCATAGGAGTACTTCCCATCCTTCTCAGTCAATACAACTGCATTATCAGGACAGAAGATCCAGCAGCGACCGCAGGTACCGTTCTTTATCCAGAGACACTTCTCATCACTATGGATTGGTCGCTCAGCACGCCATCCACCCGTCTTGTACTTCTCTGAATTGCCAGGCTCTATGATATTGCCAGCAAGTGGTATCTCATTGTATTTCTCACTCATCCGACCTTTGCCTCCTTCACAGCACGATCTATTGCGACCTTGTTCAAGTCCCCTACCTTTCCAGGATATCGTTCGAGCACCTCATTGACCACAGTTTCTACTGCTACCACTCCTGTGAACTTAACTGCTGCCGCCATGGTTGGCATGTTGTAGAATGGTCTACCCATGACTTCCATAGCTATAGTACTAGCATCAACTGTGACAACTTTGCCTGTTGTGAAACTAAACCTGTCCCTGATTGCCTTTGGATCCTTGTCTGAGTTGATGACCAAGACTCCATCTTCCTTTAGACCTTCAGATACATCTACGACGTCAACAAGCGTTGGATCAATACATACCACGACATCTGGGTTGTACACTTGTGCGTAGACTTGGATAGGCTTCTTACTAATTCTCAAGAATGCCCTCACAGGGGCACCAGTCCTCTCCGGACCAAACTCGGGAAAAGCCTGGATATAGTTGCCTTCAGCGAGAGCAGCTTTGCCTAGCATCTGGTTGCTGGTGACGACACCTTGGCCACCGCGACCATGCCAGCGAAATTCGGTAATTCCTTTTGCGAAATCCATCGCCATTGTCAATCCCACCTAGATTGGGAGAAGCTTCACGGGTGGCTCGCTGTGGGTGGCTTATGTATTTACTGGCTTGGACCTATTCTAGTGTCTGTTTGCAAATCATGAAAATTGATCTTGACTTGCTGGAGAGCATATGTAAGGCATATGAGTCGACACCTCTCCAGCTCTTTCCGTGAGGAGAACGCAATAAAAATCCAGGTTCCATTCGGTCGACGTCGAATTGAAGCGGAGATACCCTGTATGCATAGTAAAGACAATTAATAGGCTTACCTTCCGCGCAAAATGAATCGTCAAACAACGAGCTCTCTTACGACAACTTCCTGATGAGAATAATGATAGCTATGAAGATTGTAAGAGTGATACCTGAGGCAAACATGACAAGCTCTGTCCCGAAACCGCCCAAATAGGAGTAAAGAACTAGGATGAGGACTCCATCTGCAGCTTCGTTTCCTGCACCATCGTAGAGTGTGATATTAATCTCATGTGGACCTTGTTCAAGACGATCTAAGCTGAAAGTGACATTTCCTCCTATCCATGGAGTCATTGGAAGATCTCTATCATCCTCGCGAATCCTGTACGCATGTGGATATTCATCATGTGTGACCCAAGTCAATATATTTCCAACACTGTCAATATCAATAATCGTGTCCGCGCTGTGAGTAATAGAGGGAGGAACATTGTCCTCAAAGAGCTGAGGAAATGAATCAAGAGAATTACCAATCCCGCTGATTACGTATGCTCCCGAACCATCATAGTCTGACCATGAATTTCCTATACTAATTCCATCATCAAAGATGTTGTTGTAGCCATTATCAATTGCATTTGACCACTCTAAATTTGCTGCATTATTCCATCCAATAAAATTGCCATAGACTGTATTATTACTAGATGAATCATCTATAGTAAATCCGTTGTGCCAATTTCCATAGATTGTGTTTTCTTGCATCTGCGAATTGTTTGTTCGAACCAGCTGAATCCCCCAGTAATTATAGAACATAGTACATCCGCGAATACTTGAATTCTCTACTCTGTTCAGATATATACCAATACTCGACCCACAGACTGTTGTATCTTCAATAGTGATATCCGCTGAATCAGCTATTGTAATACCCCCAAACCTCCTACAATCGCATCCCACAACCCTACCATTTACCACATTTATGAATTGGACAGCAAACCAACCATCATATGATTCTAAAATACAATTGGAAATGGAGAAGTGTGCTGTTGTGTCCTCAACAAGAATGCAAGTCCGACTTGAATTGATTTCCAGATTCTCGAGTATGTAGGGTTCTAAGGGAGTCCCAGATCCTGTGGCGCCAACTAATTCGAAATCTGCATTATTCCTGATATGAATAGAATCTACCTTTTGATGTTGTGCTAGTTTTTCAGATCGAAAATTGATTATCCTTACAGGTTCCGGGTCTGATTCCATGTTTTTGATGAATTGCCAATCAGCAGCTAGTAACATAATCAGAAGAACTATCAGAAATGTACCTACCGCTCGCCTCATTATCGAAACACTAGCCCATTGATTATACAATTATTTGCTCTAATCCTTATTGAAAGTTGTCTCAAATAAAAATTAGTCATGAAACCAAAGGAAAAACAAAGTTGGTTACGACAGCTTCTTGATGAGAACAGTGACGACTATGAAGATACTCAACGTTATTGCTGAGGCAATCATCACCAGTTCAGTTCCTATTCCCCCCAAGATGAACGAAACGGCTGTTATCAAGACCGCATCCGCCGCACTATTACCCTCACCATCGAACACCATGAGTAATATAGTGTGAGTCCCTTGATGAAGGTCGTCGAGATTGAAGGATATTGCATCTCCACCCCAAGTGGCTGATACTACTTCTAACATATCCTGTTCGATTGTATATCTCACTGGAAATCTATCCGAAGCTTGCCATGTTAGTACATTGCCAACAGCATCCACATCGACAACCAAGTCTTCAGGAGGGGAAATAGTTGGATTGACGTTATCCTCGAGGAGTTGCGCATATTCATCGGTTGAATTCCCTCCTCCTGGGATCACATAAGATACAGACTCATTATAATCCGACCAGAGATTTCCAATGCTAATTCCATCATCAAAGGTGTTATTTCCCCCCATATTAATTGCATTTTTCTGATTGATTATTCCTCCATTCCATCCTATAGAATTCCCATAAATTGAGTTGTTATGCGAAAGTAAATCGATGTAAACTCCGTAATCACTATTCGAGTATATCGAATTATTGAGAACATCACAATGAACTGCGTGTTCTAGAAGAACTCCCTTGTGATTACTATGAATCTGATTTCTAGTCACAGTGCAATTTGAGGTATCCCAGAGTCGCACGCCATTCCAACAATTATAGAATAGACTCTCTTCTACTGAGCAATCGCGCACCGCAGACAGATAGACTCCAGTGGCAATATCACTCCACCCAGCTATTGACTCCAGCCCGAACTCACACATCGCAATCTTGCCATTTTCTACATTGCTAAACCACACTGATCCGTATGCGGCATCTGATTCGAATCTGCAATTTGATATGACAAAGTACGCTGTTGTGTCTTGAATCAGGATACAAGTATCATTACTTGATATATACAGGTTCTCGAAAGTGTACGGATCTGACGATGTTCCAACGCCAGATGCTCCCAAGAGTGCAAAGTCTGCATTGTTCGAGATGACTAATGTCTCGCTAATTTCATACTGAGCAGTGGTGCTCTTTGATATTGGACTTATAGATAACCTCGTTAGTTCTGAATGATGTGATGTTGATGCAGCAAGGTAGGTCGTTGAAAGAAGAAGGCTAGACACAAGGAAAAGTCCTACTAGCGAATACTTCTTTTTCAAATCAAATCTCTCCTTCTTCCTTTCATGCTCTGGTAGAAATGCTTCTTGAAGGTTACCAATAGACTAATCCTCACTTACTTCTTTTTCCTCAATAATCTCCGAAGCCAACTCATTCAACTCTAGGAACAGACTTCGGTACTCCGTATTTGAGATTGACAGTACTACTGAGTCTTTCACGCGACTGACATCATGAAATCGAATTGCGCGCTCTAGTGCTCTGGGAAACAGACCATAGAGAAGAACCAATACTAGGATTGTTGTAAGACCCAAGAAACCCAATAAAGGATTCAGCAACGGTCTTGAGTATACGAGTGCCACGTTGATCTGAAGCAAAAAGTACAGTATGGGATAGAAGAGGATGAAGAATCCCAAAGCGGCGATCAGCTTTGTCCTCAGTGATCGAACACTCCTACTTCCGTGCCTCGTGCATGAAGGCACTGTGAATGTGGTCGCTCCTCTCGCGGCATCCAATGTGACTGCAGTTTTATCTTGCTGTTTTGACCACGAGCTCGTCGTGTAGTCGTCATGATGTTTCTCAAAGATTGTGACAAATACCAAATCTTCTGGCTCTTCCAAACAAACAGGACAGACCTCTGGAAACCGAATCTTAGATAACTTCACTTTAATCCTCGATGAGTTCTTTGTTCCTCTAGGCACCACATTTCGCCCCCCATTATATAGGTGGCATTACAATGATTTGAACACTGGTCACAGGTCTGTCAGTCTTTGGATCAACCGCGTCAAATGTGTCAAAGGTCATCTCGTACGTGAAACTACTCTCACGTACCTTTAGTTCATGAGCAACTCGGACAGCAAGACCTATCCCTTTGAAACCAAAACCTCGAACCGCGACTAGTCTCTTGTCATTTTTTACAAGACCTCGAAGTGTGTTTGCGATTTTAGGTATGTTGACCTTCCCCGCATTATTGGATATTTCAAGAAGCACATAATCAGTTGTTGGAAATACTGCAATGTCATCATCGATAGTTATTGCTATGACATCATCTCCAATCCTAAGTTGGTCCGGAATTCGGTCTCGGAGGGACATAGATTCAACATGGAGCGCTGAACTAATCAATTTGATGGATTGAGAATCCCTAATCTCAACCCTCATATGTGAATCCCACACCATTACCTTGAGGTTGGTGGATCTTGAATCGGAATCAAGCAGCAGCAATTGTTGTTGTTGTAGTTATTGTTGCGTCTATTGCTATTGTAGCATTCTGGAATCCCACTCCTGTTCCAGACATTAGAATTGGATATCTAACGAAGGATCTCCACCAGCTAGCTCTCAAAGTAGCAATTGTCAATGGATACTTTGAAAGAGAGGGCATTGTTGTCGATTTGGTAGAATATGCAAATGGCGCATATGAAATGGATGGTTTTCTTGCAGGTGAGATTGACATGGGGTATCTCGGAGCTGCTCCTGCACTGGTGAAACGCATCAATCAAGACATACTAGTGACTGTGCTCGCCGCAGTGAATATGGAGGGCTCAGCGATTATGGCATCGAAATCTGAGTATGACGCAGGTCATGTCACAACAATCGCTGATCTCGTAGGTAAAGAGGTCCTCCATCCAGGCCTTGCAACTGTTCAAAACTTCCTTCTACGTCTGGCTCTGAATCAATCGGGTCTATCAATCGCAAATATCACTACAGCTCAAACATTACCTGCACTCATGGCTGATTCTCTCTCAGCTAGTACTCCTGCCTTTATTGCTTGGGAACCTTTCAATGCGTTGGCACAATATGAAGGAAAAGCAGTACCCTTGGTACTCTCTGGGGAAATCTGGCCACGTCATCCATGTTGTGTCGTCGCTTCAGATAACACATTCATGGTTGATCACTCTGATATTGTCCAGAAAGTCATCAACATTCATGCAGAAGCTGAAACATGGATCGTAAACAATCCCGATGAAGCAATTCAGATTGCGATAGACTGGCTGGAAATGGACTTAAATCCAGTGACAACAGCTTTCAACAATATCATCTTCGACTACAGTTTGAATAGGACTGGTATTGAGATGTATCTGGATTTCCTAATTGATGAGGGGCAACTCATTACTGAGAAGATTCCATCAAACACGACAGCATTCTTAGATTCCTTTCTTAACACAACCTTTGTGGACAACTTGATTCTATGATGCTGACAAGCGACAGACAGAAAAGTGGGACATATCCTCGCAGTGTTGAGAAGAATGGCTATGAATGAATCGCATCAGGCTAATGTACCTCAAAAAAAGGAGTCTACGTTTGCTATACAAGATTCTCTTCAATGGCTCATTCTGAAAATAGTCTTTCCTCTACTCATTGTCTTAATCCTCTGGCAACTTATAGCCAGTCTGACTCGAATTAGCCTATTAGATGTCTTCAATGCACTCCTTCGACTCACATTTGAAGGTGATAGTGAAGGTATCTATTTGAGCCAACACATTGTCGCAAGTGTAAACAGAGTTACCTTGGGATTTCTTTTTGCCGGAGTGACTGGGATTCCATTGGGAGTTATCATTGGTCGCTATCGTTCTGTTGATTCAATTCTAGGACCTGTTGTTGAGGCAATGCGTCCAATCCCTCCCATTGCCTGGATTCCTCTATCACTGCTTATGTTTCCTGGCAACATCATTGGAGCCCAGGCATTCATTATCTGGGTGGGTGCATTCTTCCCAATTCTAATCAACACGACAACTGGTGTGAAACGGACAGAACCCGTTCACATTGATGTTGCAAAGACACTTGGAGCAAGTGAACAGCATATACTTGGAAAAATTGTAGTCCCTTCAGCCAGCCCTGAGATTTTTGCAGGTCTCAGAATCGGATTTGGCATAGGCTGGATGTGCCTTGTTGCTGCTGAAATGCTGCGTGGTCACGATGGTCTTGGATATCTAATCTGGACGTATTGGGGAGTTGGCAGAACTGCAGAGGTAATTATTGGCATGCTTCTCATTGGATTGATTGGCTTTTTGATAACATTTGCATTCTTGTATCTCGAACGACGCCTTCTCAAGTGGCGACAAACGGTCTCTGTCTAGAACGACTCATAGCCTTCTCCTGCTCTACTCTAAGGACGTCGAGGATTTTACTTCGATATGCAAGGCACTCCTGCGAAGTCCGTATCCTTGGCTTTGGTACATCAACCTTGTACTCTGCAATAATCGTTGCAGGGATATTACTAAGAACCAGTATCCTGTCAGACATGAAGACTGCTTCATCAACATTGTGCGACACAAAGACAATTGTTGAACCTGTCCTCTTCTGGATTCGTAGAAACTCCTCCTGAAGATAGTTTCTGGTCTGAGCATCGAGGTTGGACAATGCCTCATCCGCAACAAGAATACTGGGAGATACCACCAGACTACGGGCCATCTCTGTCTTTCTCGCTTGTCCTCCTGAAATCTCGTGGGGATAATTGTCTTCAAGTCCCTCCATTCCCACAATCTCTATGATTTCGTTCACTCGCTCATTCATTTTGGATGAATCAAGGCCAGCAATCTCAAGTCCAAACTGTATGTTCTGACGCACAGATCTCCATGGGAAAAGCGACTCCTGTTGAAAGATGTATCCCACGAGGTTGTGTCCTGGATGCACCTCACTGCCATCAATGAATACCTGACCTTCATCAGGTTCGAGTAGACCTGCGATAATCTTCAACAATGTTGTCTTTCCACAACCACTTGGTCCAACAATCCCAAGCAATTCCCCCTCATGCACATCGAATGAGATATCATTTAGTACTTTTACAACATCAGAGTTGCCATTTGGGTATGACTTTGAGAGATTTCTGACTGATAGCTTGGACATTATCGCAACCAAGTTATATGGACTCCGTTTGTCTGTTAAATACTGTGCTAATGATAAGTCATGGGGGAGGGGAGAGCTGACCCAACAAAGTAAAAAAAGGGCGCGGATGCAATCAATTACTGTACTAGGTACACGTAATAATAGTCAATTTCATAAATGCCGGTATCAACAGGAAGGTTACTGACTTGGGTTCGCCAAAAGTTCTATTCGAGATTGAAGATGACCAGAGCACAAGCGCCATTGCTGTCGGAGATGTCACAGGAAATGGCACAGCGGAACTGTGTACAGGTGGTCGTGATGGTGTTCTCCGCCTCTATGATGCAAACAAGAGTGAGATTTCATTCCTTGCTCAACACGACGTGGGAGGAAGCATCCTCTCCATCAAGATTGCTGATGCTAATAATGATGGTCAGATGGAGCTTGTCATTGGTCGTGCAGTGGGTGCTGGGGAGAAGCCAGGAGTGGCTGGCACTATTCAGGTCTATCGTTATGCACCTAGTGGGCAACTCGAGTTACTTGCTGAACATCCTGTTGATAGGTTTGTTACAGCTGTATATGTCACTGACGTCACAGGTGACGAAAAGAATGAGATCCTTGTTGGTGGCAGTGACTCAACTCTTAGGATTCTCCAAATGGACACGACAAACAAGTTAACAGAGTTCGTCAAACACAAGCTCGATGACATGCCCATAGCAATCGGAACGTGTGATGTCATCGGCGATGAGATTGAGGAGATTGTGACTGGAAACAGAGACCGTACTCTTCGAGTGTTCAAGGTCCGCAACCATTCTGTTGAACAGATTGAGGTCATCGAACTTCCAAGTCCAGTCATCTCTGTAGCAGCGGGTGATGTACTAGGCGACAGAAAGATGGAGCTTGGTGTGGTCACTCATGATGGTTCGATTCGCATATACAGAAATGAAGAGAGCAAACTGGACCTGTTCACAAAGCTTGAAAATGTAAAGGCACTATCAGTGAGAATTGAAGAACTGAATGCTGACCACCAAGACGAAATTGTTGTAGCCACTTCGGACTTCAAGATCAATTTTTATAGCCTTCACATGGCAGACCTCAACCAAATAGCCTCTGTTGACATTGGCAAAAAGATACTAGCAATCAATGTTGGTGATGCTGGGGGCGATGGTAGAAAAGAGGTCCAAGTGGGCGTTTCTGAGGGTCCCTTGAAGGTCATCGAGGGCCTCTATAAGATAATCCCAACATTCGAGGTGAGTCCCCAGACAAAGACAGGTGCTGAGCTCAAGGGCAAAGTCACCATCTATAATGTCAGTGACCAACCGGTCAATGGTGTGTCAGGCAAGATCTATTGGTTCCCCAAGGACCACATGGATGTCAATCCTCAACAGCTGCGCTTTGACCTTGCCCCTGGAGAGAGCAAATGTGTGGAGGTCCAATTGGTCCCAAAGGAGGAGGGAACGGTCATTGTCAGACCCATCGTTCTGATGTGGACGGACTCGAATGAGCAGGTGAGACAGGTCACGACACCTGAGACCGCTATTCTTGTTGAGAAGGGTGCGGCTGTGGCTGCCCCTGCGGCTGTGGCTCCTGTGCCTATTGAACCGACTGAAACAACCTATGAGCCTCCGGCAGAAGAATCACCATTCGGGCAAGTGGTTGGTACTGGGTTTGTGTCTCCTGAAATGAGGGACAAAGCCTCCGAGATACTTCACACAACCATGTCTGAGGACGCGGCTGATTCGCTGAAGGCAGCTGAAGCACTCCTCGACCAGCTCTTTGGTGCAGAAGAGACTGGTGCTGCACTGTCAGAGATCGATAACATAGAAGCACTCGCGGCTGAGCCGACCCCTGAGGAGGTCGTTGTGACCGCCGTAGTTTCAGATGTTGAGAGCCAACTCGTCACAGAGATCAAGAGCAGGCGACCTAAGGCCCCACGACCAGGAACAGCCCCCGACTCTTACCAGTTCCTCTTCAAGACGATGGTCATTGGAGAGGGTGCTGTCGGAAAGACCACTCTCGTCAATCGGTACGTGACGGGTGTGTTCGAGCGCGACTACAAGACAACCATAGGCAGTCAGTTCGCCGTGAAGCTCACGCAAATCTCACCCCCGGAGAAGGAGTACTCCACAGGTATCAAACTGCAAGCCTGGGATGTCGCAGGACAGGCGCGGTTCAAGGCGGTGCGCAAGATGTACTACTCTGGAGCAGCAGGAGTCATCCTGGTGTTCGATGTTACACGACGGAGGTCCTTCACTGAGCTAGCAAAGTGGGTCCAAGAGGCGGATGAGTCCATTGGGACAAGAGTGCCAATGGTGTGCGTCGGAAACAAGACCGACCTGCCAGACAGAGCAGTACCGTCAGACGAGGCCAAGCGCTGGTCTGAGGACCAAGGGTTCCTCTACATGGAGTCATCAGCAAAGACCGGTGAGGGTGTGGCTGACATGTTCACGGTGCTGGCTGAGGTCATGTGGCGAGAGGCTCGAAAGCACCAAGAAGAAAAGAAGCGAGAGATGTAGCTCGCTCATTCATAATAACGACGTCTTCCCCTCATCGAAGGCTGTCAGGTCGATGTCAGAGTCCATGATGTTTGAGAGTGCCAGTTTCAGATTCTTGGGGTCAAGGGGTGTATCTTCCAAGGCTGACAATACACCTAGCATGAATGAATTCAGAACCTTTGTAGAGCCTATCTGCTTGAAGACCGGGTCTGCGTCCAGCATGTGAACTCTCTTGCAGATGGAAGCAAGTCCCCCTTCAATATTTTCGATGGCTGGGTAGCGCTGTTCTCCTGATAGGACATTCGAGGGGGGCATGGGTGTCCTGCTCACGATGGCGATGGTCCTGCTGCCTGCATACCTGACCGCTGCCCTGAGCGCCTCCACCGGCTCAAGACCGAGTAGGACGTCGACCTCACCTCTTGGTATGAGGGGTCCCCAGTCCTGTCTACCTATCCTGATGTGCGTCACGACACTCCCACCCCTACGGGACGCTCCAAAGGTGTCTCCCACCACTGGCCGCAATCCCTGCAGTACTGTTGCCTCTGCGATGACCCTCCCACAGACAAGGTTGCCCTGTCCTCCCACTCCTGCGACCAAGATCGAGAATGGATCGTTCACTTCACTCCCCCTCCTTTATGGCATTGTGAGGACACACAGCAACACAGGCACCGCACCTCACACAGGCGTACTCCAAAATGACAGGAAGGTTAGCATCAGAGTTCCAGCTCAGGGCTGGGCATCCAAAGTCTGCTGCGCAGATCTTGCATTTCTCTCCCTTGCACAGACTCTCGTCTATTTGAACAGGTCTAGACCCAATATATCCCGGCTTTCTCTTGACCTCCTCCAGCCTGCACACACTGTCCAACAACAGGACCTTCAGACCCTCTCGTTGAACAGTTGAATGAAGCAGATTTGTGAGGGCTCTGATGTCTGTAGCATCTCCTGTTGTGAAGAAATCTGGTTCGATCGCCTCTACCAGGTTCGATATCTTGACTCTCCGTAGGTCCTCTTTCTGTTCGCTAGAACCTGGGTGTATCTGGAAACCTGTCATGGCTGTGGTGGCATTATCGAGAATGACAAAGGTAAGGTCCGCATTCTTGTGTCTGGCATTGATGAGTCCTGGTAGACATGCATGGAAAAAGGTCGAGTCTCCTGCCACACTCACGACCTTTGAGTCGAACCCGAATCTCTGGAGCTGACCGAGTCCACTACCAACACCAATGCCCGAGCCCATAGCTTGCATCGTGTCCATTGCCTCGTCATAAAACACGCCTAGCGAGTAGCATCCAATGTCTCCTGCAATGACGAGCTTTCCACCCAGTCGTTTCTTCACGGTTCGTATTGCCCAGTAGAAGTTACGATGAGTGCATCCTGCACAGAATGTGAGCGGTCTGTCAAAAATTAGGTCTTCGAACTCCTCCTGCGATCTGTCTGATTTCCTCATCTCTCTTCCAGTCAGTTTCGAGAGGGCATTCAGAACTGTATCTGTGTTCATCTCACCGTAGCTTGGTATGTGTCCAGTTCGTTTGCCATAGAAGTAGGGAATATCCTCAAACTCAGCTGAGAGTGATCTTATCTCATCCTCAAGGAATGGATCATTCTCCTCAAGGAAGAGGACTCTGTCAACTCTCTGAAGTAGTTCAGTAATATGGTGTCTAGGAAGAGGATAAGTCGACACCAGATTGACATGACCAATCCTACTTGACTTGTAGGACTGAACTGCCTCCCTTGCATATAGTGAGCTAATGCCACTTGAGATCAACAGGAGGTTCATGTCCTTCACATTTGTTTCAATGTTGAACGGGAACTTCTCAAATTCTGCTGCTATCTTCCCCATTTTCTCTAGAAGGTCTCTATGCCTGAGGTGAGGTGAAGGGACATTATAGAGTCGTTCCTGGATGATACCAGTTCTCTTCTTTTTCGTAGAAACCCTGCTTGTCTGAAGCAATCCCCTAGAGTGTGATAGTCTAGTCGTACTGCGAAGGAGGATGGGAACCTCATATTTTTGGGACAGTCTGAAGGCTTCTTTTGTGACATCCTTCGCCTCTTGGTAGGTCGATGGTTCCAGTAATGGAATTTGAGCCGCCTTTGCATAAAACCTCGAATCCTGTTCATTACTTGAACTGTGTCCTCTTGGGTCATCGCAGACAATAATGACTAATCCGCCCTTTCCTGAACCTGAGAGATTGAGATTTAGCAGAAAATCAGAAGCGACATTGAGACCCAGTGACTTCATTGAACAAAGAGCAGGAAGTCCCACCCAGCTTGCTGCTGCGGCAGATTCCATCGCCACCTTTTCGTTCGTTGACCATTCAACGTGAACATCTAATTCTCTTGCGACCTCGAAGAGAATTGCGGCAATCTCCGTTGAGGGAGTTCCAGGATAGGAGGCACAGAATCCAACACCAGCCTCTAATGCACCTCTTGCTATGGCTTCATTGCCACTCATAATCGTGCCGTGCTTGGTCTCTCTCATTTAATCCCTCGCAAAATATCAGCTACTAAGGCTTCACAAAACACTTTCGAATTTTGGTAAATAGGACCATAGCTAATAGTCGAACACTATCGACTCAGGAGTTCCAATGATGCCACAAGGTTCTCTCTAGCGAAAAGCAATCTCTAGATTTGTGACAAGCTTGACACATGAACCAATCAAGCAATTACCAATTGGGCAATTGGTATGAGCAAGCTTGTAGAGCTTGCGTATTTTTCTCTCATTTACGCCTTCTGGAACAGTTGCTTTTGTATCTACGCGGATTGTGGTAAATCTACTCTGTCCTTCTGCATCGGTTTCATAGTGCCCGACAATCTCTGAATGCAGGTCAAAGAGCTCTATGTGTGCTTTTTCTAGTGCAATCTCAAAAATGAGATTCACACACGCTCCAATGGATGCAAGAAAGAGTTGATGTGGACTAGTTGTACCAGGGAAGTCTTTTGTCATAAGAGGGGGACAGACTGCTGTACTCTGGTATCCACCCAGAGTGATACTGTGAATCTTGGGCATATCAGTGGAGGTAAGATGAGCCGTGAAGGTTGAATTTCCCATTCTTTTTCCTCTGTTGGCTTTTGTAGGATGCGTTGAGAACTGATCTCACATCCCAGTCTATAATGAATCATAATTCAAATTAAATGTATGGAAACGAACATGAAATGTACAAAATCAATCACATAATAGATGCTTCCTAAATGGAGAGAATATGGACAATATTATGCCCGGATTTTGGATCTTCATGAACATTGATATCCTTGATACTCTTTCAAAATTGTGTTTGTTTGGGGAGTACCTACGGGAAGGAAAAAAAAGGGGCTTTCCCAACCCATGAATGAGTCTATATGCCTGAAGAACGAGAAAACGAGGCTCCAGCTAAGAAGGTCACTGCCCTCCTATCAATATCACATGACAAGGATGTTGATGGAATAGCTTCGGCAGCCATTGTCTGGAGATATGCTAAGGAAAAAGGCCTCGACTTCAAGGCAGTACTCACTGATTACGGTTCCTTCGAACAGGTCTTCTCCTACCTGTCCACTCAACGTGACACACTCATCATTATCACAGATCTAGGAATGGATGATACTGTGATTAATGTCGTTGAAAATGGACTAAAGAAAGCAGTAGCCCAGGGTTGTAGAGTGGTATGGTTAGACCATCATCATTGGTCTGACAATGCGATAAAGATGGTTCTCTCTCTAGAAAACAAACCAGTACTAAAGGTAAATCATGACTTCTGTGCAGCAGAGATCACACACAAAGTTCTTCTGCCCCGAGATGAAGTTTCCACGGAACTGGCAAGAATCGCTCATGATACTGACTTCAATCTACGAGAGATTGAGGCAGCGACTGCACTTACCGATGCGGTGAGTGTCATAAGGTTTGGAGCGATTGATAAGAAAGAAGATGTTACAGATTCCCTCTATCCCCTTCTGACAAAACTGGCTGAGAATGGGATGAGTGGTGTGTGGGATACCAACGCCCGTAGATTCAAGGACTCTCTATTAGACAAACAAGTTGAACATTACAGGAAAGAGAAGACCAAGAAGATGAGAAAGGCATTGGCTGGGCATTGTGATCAGATCATACATGGGAAACTTGTGCGAGTCGTGGAGATACCAAGTGGTCTAACATCAACAGATATGGGGACATTTGCCTCAGACCTTGAAAACCTACAATCTATTGATCCTGAGCTCAAGGTGGCAGACCTCCTGCTCTCGCTCAGTCAGGGTGGAATGCTTGGTTTCAGAAGGGGAAATGATGGAGTGTTATGCAATGCTGCAGCAAAGCTGTTCAATGGCGGCGGACACCCCTATGCGGCAGGGGGTGAGTATGGTCTCTATGAGGACTTCCAAGCTGTCTGTGATGATATCTTCGTGACACTCTCCAAGGACACTTCTTGGGTTACGGAGCCTTAAGATGCCTGCTGCTTCGACAATATTTGCTTCACTATTTCAAGCACATCTATACCTGATTCCCATAACTCATTAAATGTCCTGAGAGCATCATCAATAAGACCAGGGTTGTCCTTTCTGTGAATAAGTGCCGCGGCATCTGATTCCTTTGCATGCGTCAAATACAGAAGCATCTTGTCGTCATTGAGTGTAAGCATTCTATAGGTGTTAATTGGCTCTCGTGTTAATCGAAGTTTGATATTGCCCGTTGCTGCTGCATCTTCGAAAACTTTGACCATCGGACTAAGATGACTGGCTAACAGATTCACATTGGCCCCATTCTGGCTGTAGGGTGTTAAAAGTCCGTAGACCTTGACGCCTCTGAACCCTGACAGTATAAGTCTTAGTTCAGTAACACCACCAGGTCCAAGTCCCTCTGCCAGTGTACTGGAATGACCAAGTACTCTGACCACATCTCCTTCCTGCGCCCCTTCTGCGAACTCTTGGATAATAGTGCTTCTGACATTCTCAATGCCCTCTATCACAAATGACTCTTCTACATAGGGAATTCCGACTAATTGATTGTGCAGCAAAAGGGCAAGATCTTGTTTCTTGACCTCTCTAAGACGATTGAGTTTCGTTGTCAAATCCTGTTTCTTTTTCAGGTTCTCTGACATTTTCGCATTCCGTCTATTTTCAAGTGCTTTGGCTAAGCTTGGCTCTGTAATCATGTATGCCTTAGGAGTCTGGAAGGTGTCTGCTACTATGAATCCATTCTCTTCCAAGTTCTTTAGTTGTCGGTAGATGTATGCCTTTGTGTACTTCTTCTTGACCATTGATTCGAAGCTTTGAGCGATCTCTCCATATTGCACTGGTTTACCTGTACCTCCAGCAGCCAAGAGCACAGCTCGAAATACTTGCATCTCATTTGTCGTGATGTCTACTCCAAGAGCCTCAAGATCACTCTGAAACTTCTTTGTTGACACCTTTTGTCACTCCTTGAAATCTGCAAGATTCGTTCCCTGCTTAAAGTCAATATCAAAACTCTCAATTGCATTGTCAACCAACTCAGGGTTACTGCTTCTGGGAAGCCATGTTGCTGAGAGCGGGTCTTCAGAAACAATGAGCATAATCCCTTCTCTGTTCCGAGCTACGAATTGATAGGTTGCATCCTTTCGTGGGAAGATTCTATATCCCACGTTATTTCCCCTCTTCTGTGATTCCGCAATGATTTCCCGTGACTTTTCGCGAATCTTTTTCCCCCCTCGATTATAGTCAAGCGCACGAAACTCCACTCCCTTCTTAATTAGACTCTCAGCATTGATTATCCTTCTTACATTCATATAGTCACTCTGAGCCAACCACTCCAGTGTTATTCTCACCACATCACCCTTCTTGAGTCCTCTGTACACTTTATCATCAAGTAACTTCAGAATGTTCTCGTTTCCCTGTGCGAATACAGGCTTCTCAATCCTCCTCTTTCCAGCCAATAGGTTAATCAAACTGGATGAAGTGATGTCTGAGTTAATCTCTGAAAGTTGAGTCACCTCCGAGTCGGTCTGTTTCAGCTCTTTCTCAAGCTCCTGAATTTTCTTTGCGACTAGACCATCTAATGCTCTCTCGATTGTTGCTATAGATGTACTGTATCCATGTTTGTGCCTACTACTATCGATTCTTATGAAGCCCTCCTTTTCAAGCCATGATAGACTTCTGTAGATAAGGGGGTCTTTTCCTCTTCGTGAACCTTCATCCAAAGCAAGCTGCTCACGCAACTCTTCGAAAGTGATGAATTGAGTTGGGTCCTGTTGAGCTTTCAATAACGCTCCAAGAACAATCATGTCCTTCCTCGTCTTATCTAACCCAATTGACCCGAGAATTTCCTCATGTTGTAACTCAGTGACCACCCTCAGTCCCCCACTCAACAAGATTATTTCTTGCCATTTCTGCTTGCAATATTGCTAATTAGTCCTCCGGGTTTTACACCAAAGGCTTCAAGGTCCTTGGGAGTCATATCCAAGAACGATCTTGCTTTTTTCCATTCTCTGTCGAAGGTTTTCACAGCATTATCGATTAGGTCTGAGTTGAAGTCTCGAGTTATCCATGTGGCTGTAACTGGATTCTCTGCAATAATCAATGCCATATTATCTCGGTTAAGACTAACCTGGTTGTATGTCTTTGGCCCCTCGTAGATACGAATATCAAACTTTAATCCAGCTCTTCTGAGTTCGCCAAGATTCTGCAGTAAAGCAAGTACTTTGGCAATGTCATATGATGCACTAGCCACAAGGTCCTCAATCCTAAAGACCTCAGTCGATATCATGTACCTGACATCTACTCCTCTCTTGGCTGTTTCAATGAACCTCATTGTTCGCTCCATCGCGCCTTCCACGAACGGTCCTAGCCATAACGCAGTCAATCGAACTATATCTCCCTTCTTAGCCACATCAAGCATGTTATACCTCAGCACTCTGTGAAGTTCATCGACGCCTCGTACAATCCTAGAGCTGATCTTTTGTTCAGTCCCAGTGATACTCTTCACAAACTGCTGGGCGAGCTCCCCACAGTCAAGCTCTGCTATATTCAAGAGTGTCTTGTCAATCTCGCCTTTCTGAAGATTTAACTCGTGAATTCTGTCACTCTTGATTTGCTCAAGTCCAGCCATGACTGTATTGACATCAGCGATGTATCTCTTCCGACGTGAGATTGGGCTCTCCAACCGTACCAGCTTTGCATCCACAAGTGATTTCAACACTCTATGAATCCAAGCCCTGGTCAGCTTTGACTCTGTTTCCTCCTTCATCATTTGGTCGTATATATCTGAGAATGATAAGGGAATGGGGGGATCTGTCTGGAGCTTGAGAATGACGCTTAGCAGATGAATCAACCGAGACTCCTGTCTGTCTCCAGTCACGAATCCACAGAGCTCGAGTGCCTTTGAAATCTCCTTGTCGTTTGTCACGGAGTATCACCTTTTACTCAGACCTGAGCAGTACAAAAAATCCAATTTACTAACTTTATGACTGTATACAACCATGCGATATATATATACTCCTAGTCATACTTTGTATTCAGCAGCTGTCCGCTGCTAACTCCGGGTGGATGCTTCACGGTAATCCACAACGGGCATGGTTACAGGGCATGCCGGTGGGTCCCATCGGCCACGAAGCAGGGTGGCACGGGGGGTGTCCCCTGCTTCTACTCCTCGATTTTCTCTCTTTTTTTTAAAAGCCGCTCACAGCAATGGCTCGAAGATACCCGATACCAATCCTGGACACCATAGGCAGGAAGTCTGTCATGAGAGTCATGAGTGTTCCTACACTTGCGTGTCCCTGAATGAGTTCATTCAGAGTCTTTGCGTCAAGCTGACCAAGCACTATCTCTGCCGCTTCTATCGGATCGTTGAACATGGCATATTTTGAGACTGCCCACATACCTTTGCCTGTGTTTGTGATGTTAGATGCAAGTTTGGTCTTTCTATACTCCTTCTCGTACTTACTGACGCTCTCCTTTGAGAAGTCGTTTGTGTCAACCATACGTTTTGTATGCTTTGCAAGCACCTGACCTGCATGGAAACAAGTGGTGACTCCGCCACCAACAATTGAGGAAACCTGTCCTGCAGAGTTCCCACACAGAGCAACTCCAGCATCAGTGAATCTAGGAATGATTCCGGCACAGGGAACAACGCCGCCGTTTACGGATGCTATCTTTGCATCCTTTGTTTCAGGGTGTGTCTTCATATACTTTCTAAGTACATCCTGCATTGGAGGAAGCGCCTTCCAATTCTTCTTTGAAGAGGGCACACGCCCAATTCCCAGATTGGTTTCGGTTTCAGATCTTGGGTACAACCACAAATAACCCAGACCTACGTCCTTACCAACGAAAAAATAGGCAGTGCCAGGGTCTATCCCTTTACAGTTTGTGAGCTTGAATCTGTACCCATAGCTGAGTAGCCATTTTGGATGTGTGAAGCCTGCTGTTTCTGAAACCCTACTAAAGGAGCCATCTGCGCCCACAGTCAAGCTGCCTCGCTCAACTTCACCATGATTATAGTTCACGCCTACCACAGAACCATTCTCTCTGACCACTGAGTTGACACGAGCGTTGTATATGAACTCGGCATTGTCCGAGAGAGCACGGTCTCGCATGAGCTCTTGGCATTTGTCCTCATCAAACAGGTACGAATTGCCCAAGAGCGACCTGTCAACAACAATGTTTGAGCCAGTATCCAGACTCTCTCCTACGATCGAGGTGTACTTGTTTCCGATATATTCTGAGTCTGGTTTAACGCGTAATAACTTCAGGGCTTTATCAGTGACCAATTCACCCATGAGTGAATGTGTGACACTTGAACGCTTTTCGAGGACCAGAGTCTTTAGACCATAATGAGAAGTTCTCTCTGCTGTCATGAGTCCCGCAGGACCAGTCCCGGCAACAATAACATCATACGTCATCGGTCAGATGCTCCCTAGAGTTGTCCTAAACCCATTTGAGTCGTCTATATCTCTTTCTAAGAGGTCCTTGCCATTTCATAATCTATAATACAAAGAAACATCAACAACCGGCGAAAGCCTATCAGCAGGGTTGATGATGAAAGCCAGCTCCATAGCCTACTCAGTATATTTAATCTTCTCAATAATAGTGAGTCTCACACTGGCTGCAATCCCTGCGATACTCCTCTTCACATACATGGTCCAAAATTTCACTGTGTTTCTTGACACTATCTGGCCCTTCTCATTCATTCATGACTGGGTCATCAGTACCTTTTCTGAATGGATTCCTGGATTTGCCTTGCAGTATTGGTGGCTTCTTATCCTGTTCGTGCCACTAGGCTTGATTTGCTATGCAGTGTTCCTTGCATTCCTGCTAGCCTTCTTTAAGATAGCACGAAGAGGCATTCCTAACCTCCCAGATGGTTACTATGAGGCTGAGTCCGAGGCGTGGCTGTTGTACGAGTACTTCGAGGTCTACTATATCCTCTATCCGTACTTTGCTGGCTTCTTCAGTATCTTCTTTGATACTAAGCCACGTCATCAGGTCTTTGGAGCCAAGATAGGCGAGAATTCCATCGTGGGCAATGGACGACTCTTCAATCCTGAACGTACAATCATTGGAAAGAACTGCTTCTTTGGCTATGATGCAATCCTAAGCGGACATGTATATGAAGGAAGGAGGCTCTACCTGAAGACAGTGAAGCTTGGCAATAATGTCACTGTCGGCGCTAATGCGGTCATTCTACCAGGAGCTGATATCGGAGATAATGTGGTCGTAGGTGCCAACTCGGTTGTACCCAAGGACAAGGTCATTCCGCCAAACACCATTTGGGTCCATGGCAAAGCGATTCCAAGAGAACCACATCCTATTGCAGAAGAACTGCATCAACCAATAGGAGGGCCAACAGTGATCTTTGAGAAGATTGAGAAGGTCACAGAAAACGATCAAGACGAGGAAGAGGGCACAACCATTCCCTCCAATGGTGAGAGGTTCTAGGGTGCGTGTCAGAGTGGTGATATGAGTGCGTCTTCTGATGCTTCATGTTGAAAGTTTCTGGTACAGACCAGATGAGGCAAGACCTGAGGATCGTGTGGATATCGGTGAGTCTCTTCTTGTCTGGATCCACTCAGAAAAGGAGGATGAAGAAAATCGGGTCGGGGTCCTGAGAAAGATGGTCAAGAACATACGGTGGTTGGCGCAGAAGTTAGATACAACCACTGTGACACTACACTCGTTCGCTCATCTTGATGATAGTAAGGCAGACCCTGATTTTGCTGAGGTATTGATTGAAGAGGCGGCTACACGGCTTCGCGACCGGCATTTCAGTGTCCACATTGTCCCCTTCGGTCAGTTCAACGAGTTCGATATTCATGTGAAGGGTCCTTCGCTAGCAAAAGTCTTCAAAAAGATATGATACGAAGCTGCTATCATCTCATAAACCCTGCACGATGCACATCAGTCAAAGCTCGGTCTTTTCGCTGTTCGAACTGCGTATATGCTATCATACCAGCTAGATGGCGTCTTATTTCAATGGAGTAGTCCTTATAGTCCTCAAAATCTCTCCTCTTGATTTGTTCAGGAGATGCTACCTCGATGATAGTTTTACCAAAGATGTTTATTCGCTCAGTCACAATCAATCTAATCACTTCCTGAGATAGGAAGAAATTGTAGAATGCGTTAGCTTGAATTGATATTTTATTGAGGGGCGCTATATGCCTTCGTCATGCAATAAATAGGAAGAGAGGTCGTGGTATATCCACGACCACTGCCACTGGTGTGGCTCTTACTCTTGAGATGGATGACCAGTGCTTACCTTTGGAAGGAGGTCCTGTATACTTCGGTCCGAACCTGGGACTTCAGTTTGTAAAGCTCCTTCAGGTCTGGCTCTGGTTCGGGTTTTTTCCTTAATTTTTCAAATGCCATTTTTTAAGCACCTACTAAATATCTGGCATACATTTGCATATAAATATTGCCAATACTTAGGCTAATATTTGGGCAAAGCAACCACGCAAGATTCAGCCAATATTTTATTAGAAATTAATATACTGGTAGAATCACTTTTAAAGAGATTTGCCAAAGTATAAGTGTATTCATCGACGTAATAAGTCCTGAACGGTGATCGCACACAATGTCCCTGAAGTCCTCACTCGACCCCCTAGACGTAAAGATCCTTCATGCTCTTGAAGAGCATGGAACTAAAATATCAACCAGAGAACTCAGCAAAATCCTAGATGAACCAGGTAGAACCATTCGATATC
This sequence comes from Candidatus Thorarchaeota archaeon, assembly GCA_016840685.1. Taxonomy (GTDB): domain Archaea; phylum Asgardarchaeota; class Thorarchaeia; order Thorarchaeales; family Thorarchaeaceae; genus SMTZ1-45. The sequence goes on along the minus strand of JAEORX010000009.1, from coordinate 1,677 downwards.
GAATCTCGAAGTTGAAAGATAATGGAATTCTCTGCAAGGCCAAGGTCCAGACTCACGAACGGAAACTTGGTCTGGCTGAATACATACTCGTTGTAACAAGTAGTCCCTCAAGCGAGTCTACACTCAAGAGGGTACTTGATGAAATTCCTGCTTTCTATTATTATGCACCCACATATGGCAAATTCGAAGGATACTTCATTTACGCTGTATATCCCCTCACTACACCTCGCGTGATACTTGATCTCGCCTCTAATCTGAAGAAGAAAGGTCTGGTTGAAGAATATTATCTGTTTGATGTTGTGGACTACCAGCGATATGAGGCTAAGCTGTCGGAGGTTGAAGACTGGGACTGGGATAAATGGGGTGCGACCCTCCCGAAGATAATGTCGAAGACCAAGGAGATCGACCTAGACATGGAGGAGTTTCCACAGACGGTCAGCTTCGACTCCAAGGACACTCTAATACTGAGACATATGGTTGAGAACCCTGATATCACGTTACGCGAGTTGGGAGAGATATTAGACCTTTCACAACCACAGGTCCACAACCGAGTTAAGAAACTAGAGGAGTCTGGCATCATAAGGGGCTACAAACTGTCAATGAAGCCATTTATAGAGCCTGGAATGGCGGTCATCTGTTTCTTCAAGTCTAAAGACGCTCGAAAGATTCTGCTATGGTTTAACCAGCTTCCATACTACCATCAGTTCACGATTGAGAGCAATAGTCATTTCTTTGTGCAGGTCTATCTGCCCTCCATAGCAACCAATGAGTTCCTGAAACACCTTCGCAGTCTGAAACAATACACGGATGAGATGTTTGTACAATTCCTTCTAGAGGGAACACACAAGGGATACTGCCACTTGATTGATATGTACAGTAAGGAAACAGAGAGATGGAGAATACCCTACGAAGAGTTCGCAGAGAAAATCGAAGATATCACAAAGGAAACGAAGTAAGACTCAAGAGATTATTAGATGGGTTCATAACGTCTAAGAAAGACGTGAGGACGCTATGTCGAAGACCAAGTATACTCCAAGAGGATACCAGACTCATATTCTTGAGGAAGTCAGTGAGAAGGTCGGGATACCTCTACTCTTGGAGCTCGACTGTGGTCTCGGAAAGCGATTCATCACTCACCAACTTGTGGCAGAAAAGTTTCCTGACTTAAAGATCATCATCATAGTGCATTCCTCCTCATCACTAGCTGAAACTGTTGATTACCTACGAGGGGAATATGGGGGGCTTGATGATGACCTCGGGGAGCTCTCATCAAGAGTGCCTTCTGGCAGACGTGTACAGACACTACGGGAAAAACGAGTGATAGTGGCAACCCCACAGGTTCTTGTTGGAATGTACAAGAAAGACCCATCATTACTAGAGCCATTTGAGATGGTGCTCATCAATGAGGTGGACACTCTGGTTCGGAGGACTGGAAACCGAACTGCAATAGTCTTTCCTTGGCCAGCACTTCTGATGTACTTACAGGGTAAGTGGCTCATAGGTATGAGTGGAACCCTGCGTGATGACCATGCTGTCTTCAACAATGAACAGGTAGAGATTCGAAAGGAGCTAGACACTCTAAGGCAGTTCTTTCAGGGTGCTGAGTTGATAACAATGGAGGACCTCTACGATACAGATGTGGAAGAGTTTCTTGAGCCCACATTTCTCACAGTCAGC
>JAEORX010000008.1 GCA_016840685.1 Candidatus Thorarchaeota archaeon | reverse complement strand
TCAGTCTTGAGTTCGGGGATGTCACAAGCTGTCCAATAAATCTCACAAAATTCAAGCATACTCTTAGAGGCAGATTACCTCCGAATGTAGGTAAGAAAGGTGCAATATCAGAAGTCTGGATTTATCGCGACACATGGATTGCTCCTAAGGAGAAATAGAGTTCGCATTAATTCTTAGATGCAAAAACAGGAGGAGAGAGGCCCTTATGGGCACTCTCTTTTACTTCAACTATTTGATGCGTTCTCTGACCAGAGTTTCGACGACTGTTGGGTCAGCCAAGGTCGTGGTGTCACCAAGGTCCTCTATCTGACCAGCTGCAATCTTCTTGAGAATTCGTCGCATGATCTTGCCTGATCGGGTCTTTGGTAATGCATCAGCCCACTGAATCTTCTCAGGAGTAGCGATTGGACCTACGTCATTACGAACATGAGTCCTAAGCTCGTTCTTGAGCTCGTCGCTCTTCTCCACACCCATCTTCAGGGTGACAAAACAGTAGATACTTTCACCCTTTATTTCATGGGGGAAACCCACTACCGCGCATTCAGCAACAGCGGGATGCTTGACCAGAGAGGACTCAATCTCAGCAGTGCCTAGCCTGTGACCAGAAACCTTCAGAACATCATCAAGACGACCCATCACAAAGTAGTAGCCATCCTTGTTGAAACGAGACCCATCACCAGTATAGTACATTGGATCTTTAGTTTCAGGATTCTTGAACTGAACCCAATAGGTGTCGACAAATCGTTTGTGATCACCATAGACAGTCCTCATAAGACCAGGCCAAGGTTTCTTTATACATAGATAACCACCTTCGTTGGCACCAACAGGAACACCATCTTCTGCTACGATTATTGGATCAACACCAAAGTATGGAAAAGTAGCTGAACCTGGAATGGTTGGAGTTGCACCTGGCAACGGAGTAATAATGACACCACCGGTTTCAGTTTGCCAGTAGGTGTCAACAATTGGACAATTCTCTTTTCCAATCGTTTTGTGGTACCAAATCCAAGCCTCTGGGTTGATTGGCTCGCCAACTGTTCCTAGCAGGTTTAGAGATGAGAGGACGTGTTTCTTAACAGGTTCGTCACCAAACCTCATCAAAGCACGGATGGCAGTTGGAGCAGTGTAGAACTGAGTCACTTTCCATCTCTCGACTTCGAGCCAAAAGCGGTCATTATCAGGAAAGGTTGGAACTGACTCGAACATCAGGGTTGTAGCACCAGCTGATAAGGGGCCATATACAATGTAGGAGTGACCTGTGATCCATCCAATATCGGCAGTACACCAGTATACATCACCCTCATGCCAATCGAAAATGTACTTGAAGCTCTGAGTTGTGTAGACCATATATCCGCCAGTTGTGTGAAGCACACCTTTAGGCTTGCCAGTTGATCCCGAAGTGTAGAGAATGAACAATGGATCCTCTGCATTCATCCACTCAGGGTCACATTTGTCATCGACTTTCTCATACTCCTCATGGTACCAGAAGTCTCTGCCCTCGGTCCATGGAACGTCGATTCCAACACGCTTGACGACGAGGACCTTCTCGACGATTGGTAAGTCCTCAACTGCGGTATCTGCACCTGCTTTCTGAGGAATTGTCTTCCCAGAACGATAGTAGCCGTCAGCTGTGACAAGTACTTTGCCTTCACAGTCGATAATCCTGTCTTTGACCGAGTCAGAGCTGAAACCACCAAAGACAATGCTGTGTACAGCACCAATCCTGACGCATGCAAGCATAATGATGGCAAGCTCAGGAATCATGGGGAGGTACATGGTGATCCTGTCACCTTTCTTCACGCCGAGGTTCTTGAGGACATTGGCTGCTTTGTTTACCTCACTAAGGAGCTCTTTGTAGGTGTAGGTCTTTGACTCTTCAAGGGGCTCACCCTGCCAGATTAAAGCAATCTGGTCGCCCTTCCCTGCCTCGACGTGTTTGTCAAGACAGTTGTAAGCCATGTTAGTCACACCATCTTTGAACCAGGAAAACCGAATGTTCGTGATGTCTTCCCACTCAAATCCCTTAGTTGGTTCCTTTTTCCAGTAACATAATTCTTTAGCTGCTTTAAGCCAGAACTGGTCGGGTTTTTCAACAGACTCCTTCCAGATCTTCATGCGCTCTTCGTGGCTCTTAACATAGGCCTTGTCGACGAAGTTCTTTGGGGGGTTGAAACGCCGTTCTTCTTGGCTATAAACTGTAATCTTCTTTTCTTCTGACAAGTATGTCACCTAATACCGTCAATTCGATGGCCGACGAGCCAAATATAGACTATATGAAGCTTGTCCAATCGCGCTTTTTTTCAAACGAAAAAGAGAGGGAGAGGTCAAGGTATAATCCCTGACCTCGAACCTAGATCGGTTATGAGCTACGCTTAGACTTCAGGACAAGTGTAAAGAGCACAGCAATGATTGCTAGAACTCCAGTTAGGATGAAAGCCATGAAGTACGAGCCTGTGGCATCCACAATCGGACCAGCCACAAATGCACCAGTGATTCCAGCGATTCCATAGGCGGTAAACATGACACCATAGTTCTTTCCTACATTTTTACTACCAAAGAAGTCTGCAGTGGCGGATGGGAATAGTGCAAAGTTGCCACCAAAACAGAATCCAATCAAGGATGCGATACCCATCACAGCTACCCAACTGATGCTGATTGTTGACATCCAAGCGAATGTGAACATCCCCAAGGATAGGATGAGGAACATCAACATCATGGTGTTTTCACGTCCCAGCCTATCGGAAGTCGCACCCCAGACGATTCTTCCAGCCGCGTTGAGTAAGCTCATGACACCAACAATCACAACCGCATCCGCAAGAGGGTCGATTGCCAGAGCGGCGGTCTTGACATTGCCTAGAGTCATAAGACCTGCTGTAGCTGCGAAGACAAACATCAGCCAGAGAAGCCAGAAAGAAGATGTTCGAATCATTTGGCCCGGCATCACTCCAGTTCCAGCGCCATCAGCGATTGTTGGTGGAGGAGTGTAGCCTGTTGGCAGCCACCCCTCTGGTGGATTTGTGAGAAGCTGCGAACCAAGTACAACAAGTATCAAGTAGACAACACCAAGTATAAGCATCGGAAATCCAATATTAGCGGTGGTGGGTACGTTGTAGAAGTTCAACAAAAACTGCTCAACATATCCAAAGACGAGAGCTCCGGCACCAAAGCCAGCAACTGCGATTCCCGTGATGGCCCCTTTCTTGTCTGGGAACCACTTCACTAGGGCAGCGATTGGGCATACATAGGCAAAACCAATACCCGCACCACCAATTATACCGTAAGTGATGATGAGGTAGATTGTGCCTAGAAGCGCGTCAGATCCTGCAACCTGATCAACAAAGAAGGCAAGAATATAGCCCGCACCAAGGAGGATACCACCGACAGTAGCGACCTTTCTTGGTCCAACACGATCCTGCCATCTTCCTGCAAATATCATGAACAGGGCAAACGAAGCCAAACCAGCTGCAAAGGGTAGCTGTGAATACAATGAGGGCCAGAGATACACACCCACAGGGGGATTGCCTCCATTCAGAGCAGTCTGAAAGAAGGACCATGCATAGATTGACCCCAGACACAGCTGCACAATGAGCGCGCCGATAATGACTAGGTTCCTGTTACCGATTTTTTCAACAGACATAGTAGAAATCACCTGTCACTAATTCAGGTATTATGCGGCTGGCGGAATTTACCCTACTAAAAGCCTTTCGTCATGTCACAAGGAAAACAGCACATAGTAAACCTAAATAGAAAGAGCAAGCGGGAGGATTCGTTGACAAGGAGATAACTATAATGAGTGAAACTGACTGGACTAAGAAATACAAAACCAAGGTTGTTAATGCCTCTCAGGCAATCAAGAAGATCAAACGGGGGGCCAGGATCTTCTTGGGCACAGGTTGTGGAGTACCCTACCATCTTGTTCAGGAATTGGCAAAACATGCGGGTCAGATGGCGGATAATGAGATTGTTCATCTTCTCACACTTGGCGACACACCATCTGCAGATTCAAAGTTCCAAAATCAGTTTCGTCACAACACCTTCTTTGTAAGTTCAAATATACGCGACGCGGTTTCTGAGGGGAGGGCGGATTATACACCCATGATGCTTTCAGAGATTCCGGACCTCTTCAGACAGAAGAGAATGCCCCTTGATGTAGCGATGATTCAGATTAGCCCTCCAGACCGCAATGGGTATGGCTCCTTGGGTATCTCTGTCGATATCACCAAGTCTGCAGCAGAGAGTGCAGATATTGTAATTGCACAGGTGAATGAGAAAATGCCAATCACCCATGGCGACTCATTCGTTGATGTCCGCGAGATTGACTATTTGGTTCCATATAATGAACCCCTGAGGGAGTTCCAAGCTGCAGAGGTGACAGACACAATAGACAAGATAGGTCGTTATGTGGCCAGACTTGTTGAGAATGAATCGACACTTGAACTTGGAATAGGAGCATTGCCTCAGTCAGTCTGTAACAACTTATTGGAAACAGGTGTAAAGGACCTGGGAATACACACAGAGATGTTCAGTGACAGTCTGATTCCACTCATCGAACGGGGTGTGGTTACCAATAAGAAGAAGAATCTCCACCGGGGAAAGGTGATTGCCAGCTTTGCTATGGGTTCTGAGAAGCTCTATGACTACATCAATGATAACCCAATGTTCCAGTTTCATGACACAGCATATGTGAATGATCCTTATGTCATCGGTCAAAATGACAAGATGATTGCAATAAACTCGGCCCTAGAAGTGGACCTCACCGGACAGGTCTGTGCAGATTCGATTGGACCAAGCTTCTATAGTGGGATAGGAGGACAGGTTGACTTCATACGAGGTGCTAAAAGATCTCGTGGAGGTAAAGCAATAATCTGTATGCTCTCCACAGCAATGGAAGGAACGGTTTCTAGAATTGTACCACGCTTGAGTGAGGGGGCTGGTGTGGTCACCACTCGTGGCGACGTGGATGTCGTCATCACTGAATTCGGTCTCGCGACACTCCACGGGAAGACGATTCGGGAACGTGTCCTTTCACTCATTGCTATTGCACATCCCGATTTCAGAAATGATTTGCTGGAGGCAGCAAAGAAGATGCAATATGTTTTCGAGGACCAAGTTCCGTTTCTTGTTAAAGGAACATACTTCGCCTCGGAGTATGAAACTCAGGAAACTTTCAAGACCCCTGAGGGGAAGATAGAGGTGCAGTTTCGACTGATTAGACCGGATGATACTGATCGGATAAAGGAACTGTTCTATGATTTGAGTGAGGAGAGCATCTATTTCAGATTCCTTACTCCTCTCAAATCATTACGGCGACAGACCCTTCAGGATTTCTACAATGTTGACCAAGCAATTGACATCAGTGTTGTGGCAGTTGTGAAGTCTGGAGAAGATGGAGAAACTGAGAAGATTATAGGCGCAGGAAGATATGTGCTGAACAGGAGTACCAACGAGGCAGAGTTTGCCTTGCTTGTACAGGATGAGTACCAGGGGAGGGGAATTGGTACCTTCCTCCTCAACCATCTGATGAAGATTGCCAAGAGTAAGGGGGTGGATGCGTTTATTGCCTATGTTCATCCTCAGAACCAACCTATGATTCGGTTCATCCACAAGACAGGGAAGGTTGTAGAGAGTAAACTATCAATAAAGGATGAGGAGTATATCTTTCGTTTGAAACTGTGATGATACTGTATGGTGTGCTAGACTCGAAGGAAGGTTTTGTGTGAAAAAAAATTGGAGTGAAAATGATGAGTGACTGCCTTCTAAAAGCAGGTAAATTGATAATCGGAGATGGCAGGACCCTTGAGAATGTATCAATATTGATTCAAGGGGGTTCCGTCGCTGAGGTGGGACCAGATGTGAAAGCCACCTCAGACACCGAGGTTCTTGACTATTCAGACCGGGTCGTAATGCCCGGGATTGTCGATCCACATGTCCATGTGTGTTTTGATGGGTCCAGTGACCCAGCAGAGGTCCGGAAATTCTCTGATGAGCTTCTAGCGATTCGCGGAGCACTCCTAGTCGAGAAGCTTCTAGAGTATGGTATCACTACTGCAGGTGACGCGGCTGGTCGGGGAAACGTTCCATTTGCCGTGAAGGAGGCAGTTGAGAGACATCTTGTGAATGGCCCACGCTTCCTCCCCTGTGGGAGAATGATAACTATCAGCGGAGGTAGAGACCCGCTCGGAGGAGCAAATGAGGCGGATGGTCCTGACAATGTTCGTCGTGCAGTGAGGGAAGAGATTGGGCGTGGAGCACGTTACATCAAGCTTGCCGCAACAGGAGCGATATCATCTGAACATACGGAAAGTTTCAATACACAGTTTGATTTAGATGAATTAAAAGCGGCAGCAAATGAGGCTCGCAAGGTTCATCTAAAGTCTCATGCGCATGCGTACGGCGAAGAGGGTATCAGAAACACAATCCTAGCTGGAGTAGATGTGCTCGTACATGGACATCCATTGAGTAAAGAAAACATTGAGTTGATGAAGAAGCACAACACAATGTACATGCCAACGATTGTGACCTACTATGAGTCGCAACTTCATCATGATGATGGCGACCTTCCTGAATACATGGTACGCAAGGAGAAGGAGATATTCCCGCTCATAGAGGAGGGTGTCAGAAATGCTGTCAAGGCGGAGATAGATCTTGTTGTGGGCACTGACTCAGGGATGCCGTACACACCCTATGGAAAATCAGCTGCTGAAGAGATGGAACTTATGGTCAGACTTGGTGGTGCAACTGAGATGACCGCCATTATTGCTGGGACTAGGAATGCTGCAAGGTCGATGAATATAGACTCCAAAATCGGGACCATCGAGCCTAGCAAGTCTGCAGACTTGATTGTCCTTGCCCTTGGAAAGGACCCCCTCCAGGATATCACAGTGCTTCAGGACAGAGAGTCAATCTCAAGAGTGATTCTCATGGGAAAGACTGTAATCGAGCACTAGATGTATGTATGACGAATCTGCGCTGGACGCCCCTTGACATGGATTGTTTCCAAGAACGTTGACATTGAGTCATTGGGAAAGTCATAGCCCTGGTCAAGAATCTCCTGTTTTAAACTCTTGAATATCTCAAGTACAGTTTCGAACTTTGGATTGTCGAGGGCATCACAAAACAGCCTGTATGTTTCATCTGACATGCCCATCTGCTTCACATGAGGAGTCCACCACTTCAGGGGTGGCGTCCATGACTTCTGCATGGTAAACCACAGATTCACTGCAGCCACAACAGCGCGGAACGCGTTCAATTTTGAGTCGTACATGAACCCGCGCCGCTGGTTGATATCGCAATACCCTAGAGAGCCAAGCAGCGTGCAGTACTTGTTCTTGAGGCGGTCGACATGCTCCTCCTCAGGATATCTTGCGAGCCTCTTTCGCCATTCTTCTAATTTCCCGGTAGGATCATGAATCACAACACCTTCGACATACGGAAAATGGTCCATATCTAAGGGTGAGTCTATCTGTTGTCTGAACCAAGCATCGGATATTGGTGAGAAATCGATCACGAGTTTTCGAGGTTCAACAGACTCATCGAACTCCAGCCAGATTGTGTCTTTCAGTTCGAGACTGTCATAATACTCCTCAGTGACGTAAATCAGAGCGTCCCAATCGGTGGTTGGTGAACCGAATCCTGTGGCTCTGCTCCCCCATATCATGACACCCAAAATGTGGGGTTCCTTGACAAGCCCCTCAAGACGTTCACGAGCCATCTTGTCATCAATCTCTTCAATACTCTTTACAACGGGTATCTCATTGTAGGTCAATAGAGTTCGCCTCTGTTGACAAGCGAAGATTACCTACATTAAAGCATGATTGTTTCCGCGAGAAAGGGTGAAGGCGCCACCCCGCCGGGAAGCGGTTACGACAGACACTAGAAGTCGAAAATGGGGACCGTGGCGCTCAACATATGTGAGTCCTGTTCAGGTCTAATAAACACCTAGAACTTTGGTGAGGTTAAATTGTCCACTCCTGACAGGATACCATGACAGACACAACATTGTTGACACTTGTGAGAAGCCTCACAATAAATCAGCTTCGGGCTGTGGATTCTGTGCTTCGAGAGCTTGATCCAAACGAATATCGTGACTACCATGACCAGTTTGGAGTGTGCAATGCTCCAGACCACATTGAACTACTAAGAGCTGAGATTCAAGCTGTTCTTGAGGGATGTAGAAACAAGTTGACTTCGGTCTAGGCCAGTACAAACGCAGGTGGGAATAATATAAAGTACTCAATGACAATGGAGAGTACAATTCCTCCAAAGATGAGCCCCTTGCCTCTACCTGGATTGACGTCGGTGAACCAGAGGATGGCTCCGATTAGCACGATAATGACTCCTGAGATTTGACCTATGAATATGAGAAAATCCCATATCTCAGTAAGATAGGCACCTATCATCTGTGCGAAGTTTTGAAGTGGAGACTGTAGCAGTATAGGATTCATTCTCTCAACCCAATTTAGGGTATTCGTGTCCTGATTTAAGGTCCTAGAGATTCTAGGTCGATACAACATCAATATAACCTTGCATAACTATTGAATTTGGCGAGAGAGATGGGAAAGAGTGATTATCCTGAGGGAATTGCTTGGAGAAGTCCTGCCCCCAAGTGTTATTGGTGTGGAAAATCTGAAGCGAAACTCTTATGGAGCGGAAAAAAGGGTCAATACTGTTCGTTCAGATGCAATGCTGCTGGAATGTATCCACGTTCTGTGGTGATTGCTTTTTCTGCTTCAGCGTTGACTGTTATTCTTTTTCTGACGATTGCCATAATGCAAGGAAATAATCCAAACACACCTATTCCCCTATTTTTCGGGGTGATTTTTGCAGTGCCTGTAATTTTGAGTAGCTCGTTCGTCTATACAGCATATATTGGAAGGGTATTGGTCAAAGAAAGGCGAGATCGTATTGAACAAAATAATCAACATTACAGAGAAAATGGTGGGCCCGGGGAGATTTGAACTCCCGACCCCCGCCTTATCAGAGCGGTGCTATAACCAGTCTAAGCCACGGGCCCGGCGCTGTAGTTTGCACTCGCGGTCTGGATAAAAACGTTTTTGCTAACGAGTAAGTACACTAATCCAATCGTTCTTATGGTTCACACTCTTATGCAACAAGGACCTCAGGAACTACCTTCCTAATATGGGCTAGAGACTCAATCGCTTCGTTTCTGGTCAGTTCGAAGATGATTGGACCATCGAACCTATCTTTAACCAACTCTAGAAGGAACTCTCTTAGCATTTCAGTGCCCATTATTCCTCGACCAAGAGCAATATGATCCTCACGAGCAATTGCCCCCTCATACTCCTTGTAGGTGGCGTCCTGCAAATGAATTTCTATGATTCTATCTCTGTGGGTTGTGTAAAAGTCCATCACAGATTCAGTACCTGACATCCGTGACAGCAAGTGTGCTGTATCGAAGCAGATGCTAGTGTCCAGGTCATCAATCACATCCCGCATGATATCAAACGGAAACTCGACATTCTCAATGGCCAAGTCATGTGGGTTGATCTCTGTCTTACTTAATATGTCCTCCAGACTTGCTGCAGCGAATCCTCCCAGTAGAGTACTAATCAGTCGTACAAGGTTGGCACCATAGTTTAGGCTTGAGAAATCAGCTGCAAGGTCACCTGTTGCATGAAGGACATAAGTCTCTGGTTCAAGGGGCTTGGCTAGTTCTATAGCTTCAATGGTGCTAGCAACTCCACCCATCCTTACATGTCTATTGAAGGACGCAAGTTCCACCGACCAAAATGGGAGATGTACGGTATATGTATGACCAATCTCTTCTTTCAGGTCAATCAGACGATCGATTGATTCTGAAGTGAGTGAACCTGGGATGATATGATTTGCATCCATAGTGAGCTCGATAACTGAGTAGTTGTCTGATGCAGCATCTCGAGCAATATCAACAACATCCAGACGCGAAAAGTCCGGAACTCCATTAACAACCACTTTTTCAGCCACAGCCTGAAATTCTAGAGCTGTTATTCCAAACCGTAGAAACATGGTCTGAGCATCTCCTGATTTCCTGCCGCATACCCTCCCGATAAAATGTGTCATTGGATGAAAGACATATACGGAGGTTAGTCATCGATGACCGGGGTGACATTATTGGGAATTACTATTAGATTTCTAGCACATGCAAGCTTCCAAATCAAGACTGAAGATCAGAACATCTACATAGACCCGTCAACAAAGGGCACAGGTCTAAAGAAGGACCACTTCCAACCTGCAGACCTTATTCTTGTAACTCATGGTCATGATGACCATTGTGACAAGGATTTGCTGAAGAAAATTCGCAAATTAGGAAGTCCTATAATAGCTCCTGAGAATCTTAAGAAAGAACTCAAGGGCATGGTAGTTTGGGACTTAAGTCCAGGGCAGTTCATGAAAATGGCGACTAGTGATGGCACAATTTGGGCAACAGAAGCATACAATGTGACACGCTTCCGGTCTCCCGGAAAACCATTTCACCCGAAGGGATTCGGTGTAGGTTATATTGTGAAGATTCAGGACAAGAAGATTTACCACGCAGGCGACACCGATTTGATTCCTGAAATGGACAAACTTGCTGACGCTGAGGTAGATGTCGCACTTCTCCCAAGTGGAGATACTTATACCATGGATGTCAATGAGGCTGCAGAGGCCGCATTGAAAATCAAACCAAAGATTGTCATCCCAATGCATCTGAAAGGGGCGGACCCAGCAACCTTCAAAGAAAAAGTGGAGTCTCAATCCGACATCAAAGTGGTCATTCTTCGTGAAGGAGAAGAATATACTCTAGATTAGAACTATGTAGAAGAACAGGTAGCAGTGCTGCCTGTTTCTTCTTTGCATCTGCTGCAATCTACATTTTTCGAAGCGTGTGAGATTCTATAACCGGATCCACTTCAAGGACTTCGACCTTGATCATCTTGTCCCCTTGGCGAATACTTCTGACGACATCGAGCCCTTCAATGGTCTTCCCAAAAACAGTATGACCACCATCAAGATGTTTTGTCTTTTCTCTGGTCAGTACTATAAAGAACTGGCTTCCTCCAGTATCTCTACCAGCATGCGCCATTGAGAAAGAGCCAGGCTCGTGTCTTTGTCGTGGACCTGAGGTTTCACACGGGATTCGATATCCTGGCCCACCAGTTCCTGTACCATTAGGACAACCACCCTGAATCACAAAGTCAGGTATTACTCTGTGAAATGTCAGACCGTCATAGTACCCGCTCTGTGTGAGGGTCACGAAGTTCTTGACCGTGTTTATTGCATCATCATTCCACAGTTCCCCGATGATGTCGCCACGGTTTGTCTGTATCTTAATTCTTGTTGGCAAAATTCAATCGCCTCTGCATAACTCTTCTTCATCCCTTCTTAGCAGTTCCGGAAGATATGAGGGGGAGAAGAATGTGCCTATCTGCTTATTAGCGATTCTGAGGCTCTTTGCATGAACAGATGACTATCGAGAGAGAGTACACTGAAGGTAGGACAACGTTCCTGAGTGCAGATGTGGACCATTATAGCGGTGATAAGAAACAGCCGACAACCAGCCTGCCAGTGTTCTATAACCCAAGAATGCAAGTCAACAGAGACCTCTCTGTCCTCTTTCTAACTGCGTACATGAAGAGCTACCCAGTTGAGATGTTGTGTGAACCGTTGACAGGCTCTGGCATCAGGACTCTGAGGTATCTCAATGAGTGTCCAGGTGAGTTCCATGCGGTGATGTGTGATGCCAACCCATTAGCTGTTGAAACAGCTCGACGCAATGTTGAGGCTCTCGGGTTTAGCAATCGAGCCAGAGTGATTCACGGAGATGCTAAGGTCTTGTTGATTACAGAGTCGAGGGAAACGCGGTTTGACTTTGTTGATATCGATCCTTTTGGAACTCCAGCACCCTACCTCCCTCCAGCTATGCAGTCTATCATCCCTAAGGAGGGACTTCTGGCAGTCACAGCGACTGATATGCCTGTACTCTGTGGGGTGCATCCAAAGATTGCATTACGTCGCTACGGGGGTTTCTCTATTAGGAGTCCTTTCACACACGAGGTGGCAGTTCGACTTCTTAATGGATTCATCTATAGTATGGCTGGCTCCAACGATTGTGCAATGGAACCACTTGCTATACTGAGTACTGATCACTATATTCGGACCTGGGTCAAGATTTACACGAATAGGACAGAGTCAAACAAGCAGACTAGTGAACTAGGAGTCATCCGATATTGCGCGGGTTGTATGCATTCAGATGTTGCACCACTCTCGCCAAGAGGGCAACACAGTCGATTTGATCATAAAATAGAGGGATGCACTGGGTCTATACTTGTTGCTGGACCGCTCTGGATTGGAAAATTGTACAATGACGATTTCCTTCGTAATGCAATCAAGGTGCTAGAGAATAGCGAGACTAGCAACTTTCACAATAAGGCTCCTAGCATGCTTGAGAGGATGGCAGAGGAGTCAGTTCTTACAGACACACCCTACATCGATCTTCATGCGTTGTGTGACCTGCACAATCTTGTACCAGTGAGGAACCAAATCATTATTGAGAGGTTAAGAGAACAGGGGTTTGAAGCAGCTAGGACTCATTTCAAATCTACAGCAATCAGGACAACTGCTTCAGTAGGAGAGATAGCAAGAATTCTGGTGGAGCATAATTCGAGGTGAAGATGCAGTGGGAAGACCAAGAGGTGGCGAGAAGCAGCGAAAAAAAGAACGCTACTATCAGGCAGCCAAGAAACATGGTTATAGGAGCAGGTCTGCGTACAAGTTAAGACAGATTGTCAAGAGCCATAGGCTCCTTCAGGGCGTTGACAGCGTGGTCGAACTCTGTTGCAGTCCAGGGGGATGGACTCAAGTCCTGAAAGAGCTAGACAGTAGCCTTCAGATTGTGGCTGTGGATTTAGATGCAATGCTTCCCATCGAGGGGGTCAAGTTCATTCAGGGCGATATTCTTGATGAGGGTGTGATTGAGAGGATTGAAACCCTCACAGGAGGTGTGGTCGATTTAGTGCTTTCAGACTGTTCACCCAAAGTGAGTGGACAGTGGGAGTTAGATGTAGCAAGGCAGTTGTCACTTGTGGAGGGCACAATCAATATAGCTCATAGATTACTTGGAAGCAAAGGAAAAGTCCTAACTAAGGTGTTTCAAGGTCCAGGATTCCAAGAGTTCCTTCAGTCTGTAAGAGAGAGATTCAACTCCGTCAGACTGATCAAACCAGATGCTTCACGAAAAACCAGTGCTGAGATGTATCTCCTCGCTGTGGGTCCTAAAAAGATGTCTTTGGAGGACATGTCTTAACTAGTGGCTGCACCTAAATCAGCGCCCAGCCATTCCTCAAGCTCTCTACATGTGACAGGAGAGTCTGGTTGTCTGATTCCGCATCTACCGATTTTCAGGCAATGGAAACACGGGCAACCGTTCATGTCAGATAGACCAGCGGGCTCGACATCGTCAACGACTGTGTTCTTAATCATGTATCTTTCTTCTTCGAGTTCTTGTTTCTGCATTATTCGTCCCTCAGACATCAATGTTGTGATTGTTTCTGCTATCTTTTGAGAGTCGATACCCAGCCTATCCGCGAGTTCCCCGATGAGCAGACCATTCGTACCTGCAGCACGTAGAGCGTTCAGGATCTGGTCGGTATCATCGTTCATTGAAATGACCTTGAATAGACACGTGGCAACATCAAACGAACTACACGAAATGATATTTAACTATCGGAAGCTGCTAATCATTATCGACAATCGTCGTATTCATTCAGACATGAATGTACATTAGTGTGCATCATTTTTTCCTGAGATAAAGCATCTGCCCAACCAATTTCGATGCATCAATGTCTTGCTTTGGTCGGATTGCCACATATGGCTCTTTTACGGGTCCGAAAACATCAATGATTATACCAATCTCTTGTGACTTTTTATCTAGGACAACTGATTTTGATCCAGCAGATGGTGTCTTATCTGTTCGAAGAATGATTGACCCACGTTTGGAAATATGAAGTACCTTTCCCAGACGCCTCATTGAACCACACACCGTTGAATGTACTAGCGACGTTTCCGCTTGCCTTTTTTCTTCTTTTCGGCAGCAAGCCGTGCGGATTCTCGTTGAGCCACAGCCCTCCGAACACCTTTAGCAAGCATAAGCAACACGCGCTTCTTTTTGTGACTCTCAGGATTTGCGACTAATAGGTAACCACTGTAGTCAGAGGTCCCTCTCGGATACTTCTTTTCTGACTCGGTTTCGTAATCAAAACCAGATGATTCTGCAGCTATCTCTAATATCTTCAAGGTCACATTCGACGCTGCAAGATTGCTTGGTATTCGACGACCCTGCATCCTTGTAAGGCTCTTTTCAAAATATGCAGGCCAGACAACAAGCATCCCATCTCGTTTTCTCATTCTGTTTTACTTCCTAGTTCAATTGTTTTCTCAGGTTCTGATGTTCTTTTTATCTTTCGCATACGAAAAAGGATTGAAACCCTTACTTTGCAATGATGAACTTGATAAGTCAGTAAGTCAGCCACCTGATAATGAAAGAGAAGGATGAGTAGCGACTTGACAAGAAAGAGCAAGGATGTCTATTTCGCAGAGATTGCAGACTTGGTATCATCCAGAAGTACTTGTATGAGAAACCAAGTAGGCGCAGTCATTGTAAAAGACTCACAGATTCTAAGCACAGGGTATAATGGTGCTCCTAAGAAGCTCCCGCATTGCGAAGATGTTGGATGCATACGACAAGAGCTAGGTGTGAAACCAGGGGAGCGACATGAGCTTTGTAGAGGGTTGCATGCTGAGCAGAATGCCATCATACAAGCAGCATTCCATGGAGTGAGTGTGAATGGTGGTAAAATCTATTGTACCACACGACCTTGTAGTATATGCACAAAGATGCTCATCAACGCAGGTATCAACGAAATTATCTATATCGAAGAGTACGAGGATGAACTTGCGGCACAGCTAGTAAAGGAAGCGAGTCTTAGCCTTCGTCGTGTTGATATCATTAGGAAGTATGGTAGGAACTCGAAATAACTCTATAACTCAGACTCACGTCTGGAAAGGTTAAAGAACAACATTATCATGTTCCAGTAAAAACGGGTGTCTACAGATGGGAGAACTTCAGAACCTAATCAGTATTCATGACTTGGACAGAAAGATGATAGACCATATTTTGGATACCGCAGCCAAGATGGAAGCAGTTGCTGTGAAGAGGAGTAAGGATCTCGACTCAAAAATCATGGCGGTCTTGTTCTTCGAACCTTCTACACGAACTCGGCTTTCCTTTGAGAGCGCTATGTTGAGGCTTGGGGGAAGTGTTCTTGGCTTTGCAGAAGCAGGGGTGTCAAGTGCAGGAGGAAAGGGCGAAACTCTTGCAGACACCATCAAGACTGTAGAGAGGTATTCAGATATCATTGTCATTCGACACCCACTAGATGGATCTGCGAGGGTTGCAGCTGAGTTTTCTAGTGTTCCTATAATTAATGCAGGAAGTGGTTCTGAGGAACATCCGACGCAAGCCTTGCTCGATTTGTATTCGATTCGGAAAATGAAGGGGAGGATTGATGGTCTCTCGATTTCACTCTGTGGTGACCTCAAGTATGGACGTACTGTTCACTCCCTAGGAATGGGACTCAGTCACTATGATGTAAAAATCAAGCTCGCTGCACCACAACTGCTCAGGATGAAACCAGCTATCATTGAGCAGATGAAAAAATCCGGAGTTGAGGTAGTGGAAGTAGAGAGTGTGGAGGAGGCTGTGAAGGATGTGGATGTGATATACACGACACGGATACAGAAAGAACGCTTTCCTGATGTTCGAGAGTATGATAAGGTGAAAGACAGATTCAGAATCACTGTAAATGATTTGAGTCTAATGCAGGAAGACGCAATAATCCTTCATCCACTTCCAAGAGTTGATGAACTAGACCCTGAAATCGACAAAACATCACATGCTAGGTACTTCGACCAAGTATACAATGGGGTAGTCCTACGGATGGCTGTGTTGAAACTCATCCTTGGTTAGATGGGTTCTAATCCTCGCAGCTCGCGTGTGAGGGTATCCACAGTTCCCACTTTACTCACTGCCAGTGGGATTCGCATTTGTTCAGAAAGCTCGAGAGCAAGTCGATCTACCTCAGTGACTCCATGTAGAATGACAAGGGATGGTTTGAACTCCTGCGATTTGATGGCAATCATCGGGGCTCTCCCTGTATTGACATTGGTGAATAACAGACATCTCTCTGTAGTCGCCCCGAATAGCTTCAGGAACGCATCACTGTTCAGCTCCTTCACTGCTCGTTCAACATCAACTAGCGTATAGCCAAAGAGCTCTCGGTCAAGCAGCTTCTCTCCCGATTTGACCGTGCATTTCAGGCGGCGACAGAACTCCCTCGCACTGATTGGCGAGGAGAAATCACTCATTGCCAGTACGATGTTAAGATCAACAAGACTGACATCCATAAGGCGAACAAATGCCGCAACAACCTGACCACCATTTTGCTCATCCAAGGTCAGTAGGGCCATTACAAAACGTCGTATCGTTGAAGTACCTGGAGATTTCCTTCGACCAGACTCATAGTCACTAATCACGCTTGGACTGACACCTAGATGTTCGGCGAGAGTTATCTGTGGTAGTCTAAAGCGCTCTCTCCAGATTCTCATGGTCTGCCCGGGGTGCTCTGATAATGAAATCTCTCCTGCAATGCGTCGAGCAAGACGCTCCCGGACAGATGATTGATACGACATTGAACGAACTTCGAGGCCCTTTGAACATAAGGATTTCGACTATTGACGAAGTAATAAGGTGTTTCTCTATATTATAAAGTGTGAGTAGTGGTGAAAGAATGAATGGTGGGCCGGCCCGGATTTGAACCGGGGATCCCTTGGAGTCTTGCTAACGGACATTAGTCCGTATGACCCAAACCAAGAATCATAGCCAAGCTAGACCACCGACCCATCCGATGGTTTTTGCTATCAGCTCGGGTTATAAGAATATCTCTGGATTCATGGGCGAATGCCAATAACTACTCCCTGATATGGTTCAAGATGAAGTTGAGAGGCTGTGAGGGGGTTTGTATTTTTCAGAGTGGAGAATAGAAGTCTAGGATTTTCACTGATTTCACTGATTTGGAGTGGTTTGCTAGAGAAGTTTAGCCAAACCTGCACAACTTGTTCATCGTATATACGTTGGAAGGAGAGATGTCCACGCCCAAAGGGAGATGGAAGCAAAAGAAACAATGAACCTGAGTGAAGTGCGGGTGTTTCTCTGCGAAGTTGTAGTAGACCTTTGTAGCAGCTAAGCAGCGAATCAGGGTTAGTCTCTTCTGAATCCACATTTGCTGTTTCGTAACCCGGACTTAGTGGTAACCAAGGATCTAATCCCTCAGAACAGAAACCAGCGTTTGATGAAGAGTCCCATTGCATTGGGGTTCTGCAATCATCACGGTTGAGTGAAAGGGACCCGCTTCCCGTCAGCAGATTGACCAGAGTCTGGGGAATCCATTTGTATCTCTGCGCGATGGGATCTTGAGCGGTCTTCAGTGGAAGTCTATGGTTCAACATTCCAATCTCTTCACCATAGTAGATGAAGGGGACACCCCTAACAGTCAGCTGCAAGGTTGCATTGAGCTTGGCCTTACGTATGTCGTTACCTAGTTTGGTGATTCTGCGCATCTGGTCGTGGTTTGAAAATACCCACGTTGGGGTGAGAGGTTCAGGGAAGTATTGTTCAAAATTGCTGAGCAAGCCACGAAATGTATTTTCATCGAGTTTTGCATTTAATGACTGAAACAAAAACGTAAGATGGAGTCCATTGGTCTTCTTTCCAGCAGTTGTGTCACCATAGTATCTCCTTAGGACTTCAAGTGATGCTGCTATCTCTCCCACTAAAATCCGTTCGGGATCCGTGTATTCATCCACAACAGAGCGGAGTTCTTTCACGAAAGCGAAAGTATCAGGATGGTTCATGGTGTAGATTCTGTTCTGGAAGAAGCTTGTCGAATAGTCTTCACTTGGGAAATATCTCCAGGTGAAGGGATTATTCTGTAATGATTCATCTTCAAATATAGCATTGATGATGTCCAGTCGATAGCCATCAACTCCCTTGTCTAACCAGAATCGTACAATATCGAACATCTCTTCCTTCACCTCAGGATTCCGAAAGTTCAAGTCTGGTTGGAAGGGGAGAAACTGAGCCCAGTACCACTGGTCAGTATGATCATCATAGTGCCAGCCGGAACCTCCTATCAGTGCCTTCCAGTTATTAGGAGGTTTCTTTCCACCTGACTTCCTGCCATCACGCCAAATGTACCAATCTCTCTTTGAACTGCTTCGACTTGATCTCGATTCCTTGAACCAGGGATGTTGCTCGCTAGTGTGATTCAGAACCATATCAAATACAACATACATCTCGCGATTGTGACTTTCTTGGATGAGTTTCTCACAATCTGACATAGTTCCATATTCCGGTGCGATGCTTCGAAAGTCGCTGACATCATACCCATGGTCTGCTTGAGGACTTGAAAAAATGGGTGAGAACCAGATTGTTTCAACCCCTAATTCTTGTAAATAGTCCAGCTTCGAGATAATTCCTGGAAGGTCCCCAATTCCATCTCCATTTGAGTCCTTGAAGCTTCGAGGATAAATCTGGTACACAGTGGTCTTTTTCCACCACGGAGTGTCATTGTGAGTTGACGCTGGCACCCTGAGTTCCTCTCAGAAGCCATATTCTAACCCCTTCTTTTCTTTATCTAAGAATATCAGTAATGAATAAGGTCTTAAAAGCTGGTCAGTACCAAATTATGAGAGTCATGAGTCTACTTGGCCCAGATGATTTTGACCTAGACAGAAAGGGTCGAAAGAAGAAACTAGCAAAGGACTTGGCACCTTCAGTCGCCAAGGAGATTGAGAAATGGTTAGACAGGGAGGATGATCCCGAGGCATTCCGACGAGTTTCTGAGCTAGTTGGTCCAGAGGAGGCGGCTCGTCTATTTGCAGCTCGCAAAAGACATGGTAAGAAATTGGTACCTAGAGACCTATTACTCGAAGATTGATGAAGGGACTACATTGGCCAAAGAACAGCGTGAAATAGATGAGCAGACAGAACAGAGTAACCTGCGAACATCGCTAGCCTTCATACGTACAATTGATGCTGAGAGAAGGACTCACCTTGCAGAACTACGCACCGGAATAGGCATATTGACAATACCCATGTCTCTGTTAACTATCCTTATTGCCACATCAAATTATTACTCAATAGATCAGGTTCTAGGTTTCATAGTGGGGCTCATTATGGCTGCAGGTCTCTTGTTCCTGATTGGCGGATATCTTGTCTTTTTCTCACTTCGAAAGATACGTGCAAACATACAACTTCGAAAAAAGTGTGATGACCTCTCATGTTTGTTATCCGAGTTTAATAGTGACAATTAGAAAAAGTGGAGCCCCAGGCGGGATTTGAACCCGCGGCCTCCTCGTAGTCGATCAGAACGCATGGTTCAAATCTCTTACCAAGGAGGCGATCTAACCGGTCTAAGCTACTGGGGCATCCCTGTGACAGCAAAAGGCTGCCACTTCGCAATCCGCAGAAATATTGGTGATAAAGATTTCTACAAGGTTCTCAGATTAATTCAAGCGTAATATCCAATAGAGAGCTATGCAAGGGCATCTCTATGGCCGGGGTGATTGAAGCTATTGGGCAGGTCTTGTTCTGCAGAGATGGGACTAGAGAAACCTTCATGGAGATTATTTCGAGTCTTGACCTCAAGCCACCAGTCCTAATCAAGCCCAATTGGTCAACCTCAGAAGTATTTACTGAAGCAGAGATTCTGGATTGGACACTATCAGCACTTAACTGTGAGAAGATTGTAGTAGAAAGCTGTGCCCATTATCGAAGTCCAATCTTCAGGAATCATGAAGGACCCTTTGATTCAGAGTTTGAGAAGAAACTACTTGGGCAAAAGAAGGAAGACTTACAGAAGAATGACAAATGGTTTCTCGAATTCACAGGAATTGGAGATGTTCTGAAAGAACATGACGTTGAGTACCTCAGTCTCTCGGAGGCTTATTGGTCCAAGCAAGTCTGTGAACCTGAGAAGATTAGAAGACTTGTAGAGTCTCGTTTCGACCCGCTTGTAAGTGAGGTTCTTCACTCTATGGTGCCCACCAGACTCTTTCAGCTGCGAGGAGGCACCCTATTGAGTCTGGCCAAACCAAAGCTGACAGAGGCGACAATTAGTGTTAGTCTTTCAGTCAAGAACTTGTTTGGCATGATTTCTACCCCATACAGAGGCAAGTTCCATGGCTTGAACGATGTGAAGCTGAATGATAGTATCAATGACATCAACAAGATTTGTCATTCACTCTTTGATGTTCGAGGGGTTGTTGAAGCTGTTTTTTCAACCTCTGTGTCAGAAAATGTACTATGGAAAGCAAAAAAGGTACATAATTTGGGACTGATTTGGGGAGCATGCAACAGTATTGAACTAGATGCATTTGTCGCATCACAGTTGGGAGTAGATCCACAGAGAGTTGGACATCTAGCTCTAGCTGCAAAAACATTCGGTCAATGGTCAAATGAGGCAATTGATCTTGCAGATCAGAACCGAGTTGAGTTGCAATAACTACCTTGAGCCCAAAATCGAAGAAGTGATAATGACTAAATGTCTGTATGATTTTGGAGGTTGGAGTAAATGGAAGACTATTCGGAAGTGTCCGAACCTGAGAAACCACTTGCGATACGAGCCTATGGTATATCTGGTAAAACTCTCAAGAAAGAGATTGGAACCATCACTGGTGTGAATCCAGGAAATAATGCAGTATATACCAAAGAAACCGGTCGTGTTTCAGTGACATCAGAAGTGTTTGGCGACTGTTGTGGAGACGGAGGTGGTGTTTGTTCTTGCAATGGTGGAGGTGGAGATGAGGGCGCTGCTATCTGCCTCATAATCATTCTTGCACTTGCCATCGCTCTTGCCGCTGTATGGTTAATCGTGATGTTTGCCTTCTCAATTATGACATTAGGTGGCTTTTTCAAAAGACGGTTTCGAACGCTTGTTATTGTTGAAAAAGAAAACAAGGAGTTCATTGGCAAGCTTGCAGTGATTACAGTTCAGAACCAAGGAGTTCTGGAGTATCTTTTTGGACATCTGGAGTACGATGAGTGGATGACCCGAGCTTTTGGATTTTATAACAGGTTGAAACTTATTAGACAAGTCAGTATGTTCGTTGGGTTTTGGTGGGGGTTCATTGAAATTGCGTTTAAGTTGAATGAGTATATTATGCATGTAGGCGGCTATGACCTTTGGCCACTTCGTTATGTGATGATAGCGTTTTTTGTCCCTCTTCTAATCTACAGTCCAATAATGGAGATGCAATTCAGGGGGCTCTTTGAAACAGGGAACGAGATGGTCATGAGACTGACCAGTCATGAGCCATCATATTCTCCAACTCAACCTATGATGTTCTCTGAAGCACCAATTGAGGTAGGAAGAATCTCTGAAAAGGGTTCAAAGAAAGACTGACTACTTGAACAGGTCATAGAGGTGAATCTGGTACTCTCCAAGTTTTCCTCCATAGTTGCCAGCAGTCATCTTTGTGATGCCAGGATGCTCACAGACCGTTTCAATTGCCACTTTCATTGCGTTTGCAACAGCAGACTCGGTGAGACCATTTATGACGATCTCTTGGACAAACTCACTGCCCTTTGGAATATATGTGTCAGGAACTAGAGCGCGTAGAGTTGGACAAAACTTCTCGTTTGTGGAGGCAAAGAGGACCTTGTATCTGGATGAGGGCTTAGAACCCGATCCGACCAGACCACCTGGAAATGGTGTATAGGCACCCTCAACCTTTTCGATAGCTTTCACCGCGGCCATTCCACTGGTCATTCCACTCTCAACATCCTCACAGCAGTAGATGATATTGCCACCTGCAACACCCTTCACGCGTCCAAACATGTTTTCCATCACGCAGGTACCACTCATTCGTGGGATAAGCCAAAGAACCCTTCCGTCAATCGGTCCTTTCTTTGTTTGAAACCCATCGCCAAACATGGATACCTTCTTCCCAATCTCATACTGCTCTTGTGCATCTGGAGTGTCATCAAAGGCAGATGCAGTTGGACTAGTTAAGACACACTGTCCAAGACGCGCTAAAAGCTGGGGCTCAAGTGCCTTCTTTGATCCCACAGCAAAGACAACACGTACACCAGGACGCCCATCGGGTGTGTCGTCAGGTGACATGATGTATTCAATACCAGCTTCAGCAGGAGCCATAATCACAGAGGTGCCAAAGCCTGTGGCTTCTGTGGCTGTTACTCGTGCCCATTCTTCTGTATAAGCGGTGATAATAGTACGATTCATGTGCATGCCAAATGCTTCTGCAAATGTGTCTTCGATTGGAACTCCATTTATCTCCATTTCATTCCACCAGCTGAGTAACAATCCAAAACAATGGCACCTTTTTTCTTTTCCGTCAGACTTGAGTACTGCAAAAGGTTTTATCAGTGGGATTAACTTCACAGAAATTCTAAGGTGGTTGGGCTCATGACTGTGATCTTGTCACTTAGAAAAGCTCCCGATGTTCCTCTAGAAGCAGAAACAATGACTCCTACTCATTTTGCTGGAAAGACTGTGAAAGAGATTGGGGAGATTACTCTCCATCAAGGCAACATGGTTGTTTCACTCAAAGACTTCTTCGATATCAGTGGTGAAAGTGGACCAACTCCAGATGAAACTGAGATATTGATCAAGGGCGACCTCAGAAAGGTGAAGATGATTGGAAAAGGAATGAGTGGGGGCAGAATCATTGTTGAAGGAGATGCTGGAATGTATCTTGGCGCAGAGATGATTGCTGGCCGGATTCATGTCAAAGGATCAGTCGGACCTTGGGCGGCAGCAGAGATGGAGGGAGGTAACATCCAGATAGAGGGAGATGCTGGAGATTACCTCTGTGCTGGATATCGTGGAACCCCTGAGGGAATGAAGGGAGGACGTGTCTATGTGGCAGGTAATGTTGGACGAGAGATGGCTGCTCATATGCGAAAAGGATTCCTTGCTGTGAAAGGCAACGTTGGGCCCCAGTCGGCAATTCGTATGATGGGAGGCACTATAATCGTCGTTGGGGATATGGCTGAGCGTGTCGGCGTCCAGGCAACAAAGGGGATGCTCTTCTGTCTTGGAAAGATGGACTCGTTGTTCCCAACCTACAAGTTCAGTGGTAGTTCACAGAGAGAGTTCATTGACTATTATCTCCGATATTTGAAGAAACGTAGACCCGATTTTCTGTCTGAGGATATTCCTGTTTCAGAGAAATGGGTCAAATACATGGGTGATTTCTCAGAAGCAAATCCAAGACAGGAGATATACATTCGTGCTTCAAAGAACCAACACTTGATTTGAGGTGAATCAAAATGAAACTTAGTGTGAATGAAGGTGCACTAGAGATTGTAAAGGATATAATGAATCAAAGGGACGATCTGAACTGTACTGTTAGCGAATTAGCAAATGGTACAACCATAATTGATGCTGGTATCGATGTGGCAGGAGGAGATGAGCTTGGAAGACTGGTTGGTGAAGTCTGTCTTGGAGGCTTGGGAGTCGTCAGACTCACCAAAATGCACATCGGTGACATGGACCTTCCAGCTGTCGTCGTGAGTTCGGACCATCCGAAGATAGCTTGTATGGCCTCACAGTATGCAGGATGGACCATCAATGTTGACAAGTACTTCGCGATGGGGTCTGGTCCGGCAAGAGCACTGGCTCGTGTTGAGAAGAAGCTCTATGAAGAACTTGATTACGAAGATGATGCAAAGGTTGGTGTGATACTGCTTGAAACAAGAGAAGTGCCTTCTGATGATGTCACACAGTATATAGCAGACAAGTGTAACATATCACCATCGGATCTTTATTGCATTCTGGCGCCTACTGCTTGTATAGTTGGCTCGGTGCAGGTTTCTGCAAGAGTTGTTGAAGTAGGAATGCACAAGTTGCATGAGCTGGGATTTGACCTTGATCGAGTAAGGTCAGGCTATGGGGTGGCACCTGTAGCACCTGTGGCCAAGAAAGATGCTAAAGCAATGGGTATAACAAATGATTGTATCCTGTATGGGGGTCGAACGTTCTATTTTGTCAAGTCTGATGATAAGGACTTGAAGGAGGTCATTGAGAAGGTTCCCTCGTCCTCCTCGAAGCAGTATGGACAGCCATTCTATGACCTGTTTAAGAGTGTCGAGTTCGACTTCTATAAGGTTGATCCGCATCTCTTCAGTCCAGCTGAGATTACGTTCAATCACATTGAGAGTGGAAAGGTCTACCATGCAGGTAGTCTCAATGCAGACATCCTGAGGCAGTCAATAGAGAGCGCTAAATAGAGGTCCTATGTGACTTCCAGTTCTTGGACCTCTTTCTGTTCTTTTCTTGTTGCAGGTATCAACTCCTCAGCCTTTGGTATTGGGTTCTTGAAGGCAGCCCAAATCATCACGACTGCAAGTAGAGAGATGAATGCACAAATGATGAATGTCAACAGAAATCCTCCTGTGAATGGAATGAACCATCCAAAGAAGGCTATGAGTGGCATTGAAACAAGCATCATAAGGGTGGGTTGGAGGGAATACATTGAGTTACGAATGCGGTTGGGAATGACGTCTAACATCACCCTCTGAGTCAAAATGTCTGCAATCGCACCAAACATGTTTAGGCTTACAAAGAGTAGGAAGAGGAGAACTACAGGAATAACCGTCTGAACAGGAACCTCAATCAATGGGAGGTTTGTGAAGGGAATCAGTATTGTATGGAACTCAATCGTTGCTGGGTCTGTCCCTGGAGGTATACCCGGAAAGACATAGACTATGGTTGCAAGTATCAAGTAAAAGATAAAGCCTGTGAACTGAAGCAGCCTGAAACGGGGAATCCATTTCTGTGGCTCAAATCGCTTTGCCAGCACACCACTTCGCTCATTCGCAACAGCTTGTGGAAGAAAAACTAGCGTCCGGAAGGCAGACACTGCAACCTGAGTCACAAGGAAACTGAAGTATAGCGGGAACAAAATTAGATTCCACCAAACTGGACCAATACTCCACATCACAACGCCTCCGAGCATAATGAGTGTGACAAATCTACTGGACCAGAGAAAGCGAAAACCATCCTTGAGAAGAGACATGTACTCTCCAAGTGCAGGTCGTTCTTCTCGTTCATCCCTAACTCCTGGGAGGTCTCTGACAAGTCTAAACACAGCCATGGACAGGAAAACGGAAAATACAGCCTGTAGGCTGAAGACCCACGTTTCTCCGTATAAATAGGCAAGCCAAGACCCAGGAAGTAGAACCAAGGTCCCTGAAACCTGCCATACCATTCCAAGTCGTCCCTGAAAGACTCCATATTGTTTGCGGTCCTTGTCATGTGGCATTGCAACGCGATAGTTATTGTCAAACCATGCGCCAAACGCTCCGCTCTCCTGAGATGACCCAAGTCCAAAGAGCGCATAGATAGCGATGTAGATCCAGAGTGGAGCGGGAGTGTTCTTTACAATTAATGATGAGAGTCCAAAGGCTGCTGCATAACAGAGAAGAGCGGAGGATATAACATATCGTTGCCCAATCCAGTCTCCAAGGGCACCTGTGGGATAATCGAGTACTGTCTGGATTGCCATCTGGATGACAACTAGAAATCCAACAAAGGTGAGACCTGCAATGTAATCACCGTTGCCTAGGGACTCGGCAATGTAGATCATCCAGAATGTTGTGCTTATCTGAAAGCTTGCTGCAAAGGCTGGAAGAAGCACTGATATTATCTTGATAAAGCGGACTACATGCTCTGTCGGTTCTGCAATGCCAAAGATTCTGGCATACCTGCTTGACACAACCACAGAATCTTCCTGCTCGCCTTCCACAGCCATAACCGCGATTAACAATCATCCCATATAGAGCTTCATACTTGAGCATGAAACATGCACTTTATCAAGCGTTCACTCACCCATAGCGAGTGGCGGTGCATCATGAAGGTCACACTTCAGTTCAGAGGACCACTTTCTAAGAAGTTCCAAAAGGGAACAGTCGAGGTAGATGTAGAGAAGAATGCGCATCTCTCAGACGTGTTAAACAAGGTAATTGAGAGAGAGGAATTGGTCAGAGAAGTGTGGAATAGCCCGGAGGCTCTTGACCGAGATGCTCTGATTCTGTGTAATGAAACAGACATCGGCCTCAGCGGAGGACTGAGTACATTGCTGAGTGAAGGTGATGTTATCGTTATCCTACCATTGATACATGGAGGTTAGACGAGTTCTGCCCCAGCCCGAATTGCCTTGATGTCTGTTTCCAGGGCTTTTGTACTGATCAAGTCAGCAATTGCCTTCTCAAGGGTTTCGAGGGGGAACAGACCCGACTTCTTCACAAGGGCTCCCAGCATCACCATGTTGGAAACAAGTCGTAGACCAATCTCATCAGCAGTCTTCATCGCTGGAATCTCCACTATATCATAACCCTTGATATCCTTGGTATCCACCAAATCAGGATCTACAATAATCACACTGCCTTTTTTCGCACTAGAAATATACATCTCAAGCGCCTTCTGTGACATCGCAATGAGATAATCAGACTCCCGGACCTTTGGATAATTGATTGGTTGGTCGCTTACAATCACTTCACTCTTTGCTGAAGTTCCTCTGGCTTCTGAACCATAGCTCTGGCTTTGTACAGCCTCGAAACCCCCATAGACCACAGCAGCATGACCAAGGATTACACCAGCAAGGACTACACCCATTCCGCCAGTGCCAGCGATCCGTATCTCTGTCTTCATGAGTTATTACTCTCCTAGATTGCTGTAGATTGAGCGAAGTACATCTGTAAATGGAAGTTCATGTCTGTCAGCAAAGACACCAAGGTCCATTCCATCCTTCGTGGGAATTCGTTGGTCGATAGGCTCTCCCTTCTTTCGGACGGGTAGTTTCTTGAACCACTGTAACATCTCTGGCGGATCTCCTGCATGTGTTCTCCTGCCATATGCAGTGGGACATTGAGAGATCATCTCAACAAAGGAGAATCCTTCTCTCTCAAGAGCGGTTCTCATAGCCCTTGAGGCTTGGATAGGATGAGCTGTGGTCCATCGCGCAACATAGTTTGCACCTGCAGCTGCGACAAGGCGTGCAAGATCAAATGGACGCTCCGGATTTCCATGTGGTGTTGTAGTGGTTCGGTCTCCGGTGAATGTTGTGGGCCCAACTTGGCCTCCGGTCATTCCATAGATGTAGTTGTTCACGCAGATGACTGTCATGTCCATGTTCCGTCGGGCTGCGTGTATCAGATGGTTCCCACCGATTGCTGCAAGATCACCGTCACCACTTATCACCACCACCTTCAACTCAGGGCGAGCAAGTTTCAGTCCTGTCGCGAATGCGATAGCGCGACCATGAGTGGTGTGTAATGTATCAGCCTGATAGTGTGGAGAAGGAATCCATGCACTGCATCCAATACCAGACACGAAGGCAAATCCCTCAAGGGTTTCATGACCCAAGTCTTTGGCAGCCTTTAGGAACGCATTAGATACTTGTCCTGCTCCACATCCAGGACAGAACGGGGTTGCCAAAGTTTCCTCTCTTAGATACTGTCGCGCAAAGTGTTTTTGAGAGACCATCAGACCTGCACCAGCTCAAGCTGCAGAACGGGAGACTAATAACACATTCTCTAGGGCATCATCATAATCATCCAGGGTTGAGAACTCTACATCAATAGAGCGACAATAAAAAAGGGATTACAGCAAGGCTCGGGAGTCCTGGTCTGTGCTGTATTGCTGTTGTCCACTATCAAGGCACTGTGACGATATGGCGAGGTTCCTCCGGTCGGGTTTTTACCCCTCTGTGATACCACGGATTGGCAAACGCAATTGCCGTCAGGACCATTGAGATAGTCAAGAGGACATCTGGGAGATAGAACAGAGTTGTCGTGAGGAGTGGAACTCTGAGAATCTGACTTGCCATGCCAAATAGGACTGATATAATCATGAGTTCACTTCTTACTTCCTTGAGTCGACCAGTCCTCCAGGTTATGATGAAGGTAAACATCATCATAGTTCCAAGTATGATTAACACTGGAATCAGCAGGGTCATGATCAATGTTTCAGTTGCCACGAAGAAGTCTATCACCAACCAATAAAGCGCAAGGGCGTAGACCATCCGGTTGTGGTATCTCTGGATGGAGGGCGCCCAGATTTGAAGAATGGCACCGAAGATTGGAATGATTGACCCGCCAATTCCCACAGTCCGGATTCGGAAGAATAGCATTGTGGGTGGCAATAACCCAGTGTGTTGTAGTGTGACTATCATGATGTTGAAGGCTTGGCCCACAAACGCGATTGCAAATACCAAGGGAAGGTCAGTGATGAGTCGGACCTCCTGAGACAACCACTTTCGGCTCAGGTAGGTTGTAAGAAAGAGGGCGATGACTACTGTTGTCATACTCGACAACAATACTAAGTCTGTACCAATTTGCATTTTCTAAACCTCACTATCAGTTTTGACTGCCATATTTTCATCATCAGAGTGTAATTGTTCTCCGTGGTTTTCTCTACCAATCAATCGATACCATATGGCTGAGACTTGTTCAATTTTGAACCTCCAAAGGATGACACCTAATGGGATGAATATCAAGAAGAACATCAGAAGTGTAGCAGTCATGAGTCCAGAGTTTAGGAAGATAAGGTCTGGACCCTGAATAACGGGTTCGGGACCAATCTTGAAGCATTCGCTGATATAGTTGAACATCGTGTGAACTACTATTGGACCTGTAAGCGATCGACCAGAGCTAAACCGTTCATAGTATATACCAAGGAATATACCAAGAATTGTTGTGAAGAAGACCATGGAGGCAACTTGGTTCAGTGCATCAGAACCAGCAGCTTCATTCACCAGTGGCCATCCTGCATGCCAGATTCCGAATATAATGGCAGAGAAGAGGATTGCTCTGTTTGTGGTTTGACGAGTCTTCAAGGCGTTAATTAGGAGACCTCGAAATAGTGTTTCTTCGAGAAAAGCGTTTGTTAGAAAGAACACCAGCATATATCCGAGAAGCTGCTCGTTCACAATGTGGAGTTGCAGGGGGTATGTTGTGTCAATAAGAAGACCGTATAGAATAGTCCCACCAAAGTCAATGCCAAAGGAGATTGCGATACCAATCAGCAGGCCAACCACTAACTGGGCTTGAAAGTTCTCCCTTGATAGACCCAAAATGGGTTGAATGTCCCTTGGTCGATATTTCAAGAAAAAGGCTGTGATGATCAAGAATGGAAACAGCTTTGACGGCATGATGTTCAGCCAAGTATCACCAAGGCCGAGTACAAACTGATCCACTACTCGCCATACTGCAGCAATCGCTAGCATGATTCCTCCTATCTTCAGGAGGCTAGCTGATGACCATGAGAAGGGTTCCAACTGCGCAGAACCAGCCATTTCTTGAACTTGTGTTGTTGCCATGGATTTGGCCTCTACCCTGTTAAGAACTGCCATGATGTGGCTGTCGGGATAATTTAAGCACCGATAGATAAAATTCCAAAAGTGGAGGGGAGAAAAACGTGATAACATCAATTTTAAAACTGGATGACTGCGCCCTGCACTCTGATTTCAATCACTTTAGTGGTGAAACTACATGTCCGAAGTCGCAGCAATGAGAGCCTTCAACCGCGAGCTTGCCGCAGTTGTTGGTGCAACAGTTGAAGTAGTGATTAACACAGGCAAGACATATGCAGGTACCTTAAAGGGTATTGACCAGAACACTCTGAGCATTGTACTCTCCGATGTTGTGGCTGATGGTGAAACTAACATCCCGAAGATCTTCATCTACGGAAGTAGTATAGTATCATTCTCAGTAGCAGAGAGAGAGATTAGTCTTGAGGGACTTGCGAAGGAGTTAGAGAAGACATTCCCACCAGGTGGTGTGCAGTTCTATCCTGACACAGGAATAATTCTCGTCATGAACAAGATTCGTATCTCGAAAGACGGTATCGAAGGGAGTGGTCCCCTTTACGAGCGAGTCGCAGTAATTGCAGATGACTGGTTGAAGGAACACGGTCTAGCATAGAAATCACTGTGACCATATGAGCATATGATTAAGGTACATCTCTGAGTCAAGACTAGGCAGGACCATATCTCACGCTGCGACTACTGATAGTTCTGGACTAGAGAAGTCTGCGGAGACCCAGCTCTTCAATCTCTCGTTTCTGTGGTTCTTTCTCCTTTGGTGGCTTTCTTGTGAGCGTTCTCTCCAATGGTTTTAGACGATCCTCCCAAGATCTCTCTGGTGAATCCGGTAACTTCCCAGAGGCTCTTGCTCTTGCATCTTTAGAACCAAATGTCGTCTGAGAACTAATTACTCCATATTCTGCAAGACGCCTTGTTGTTGAAGAAAGTGTGTCTTCTTCTTTGGATCGAGCCAACAGCTGAGGACTCTTTACTCCCGTGAGAATGAGCATCACACGAAGAATACCACCAAGCCGTGGGTCAACACGAGCACCCCAGATAACATTGGCATCAGAACTCATCTTCTCAGACACAAGTTCCCCGACCTTGTTGGCTTCTGCCAAGCTCATGTCTGGGCCTCCAGTGATGTGAATCAACGCTCCTGTTGCACCACTCCATTCAACTTCCAGAAGAGGACTGTTTAGAGCGTTTTTGATGGCGTCATTTGCACGGTCAGAACCGGTGGCTTCTCCGAGACCCACAAGAGCCACACCACCATTACAGATGATTGAGCGGACATCAGCATAGTCCAGATTGATTAGACTGGGCATTGTAATTGTTTCAGTGATGCCTTTCACCATGTTTGCGAGAACCTCGTCTGCAACTCCGAAGGCTTCCTCCAGGGGCAAATCAGGGACTAGCTCCATGAGCTTTTGATTATCAATCACAACTGCAGTATCCACATTTTCCTGCAAACGGGCAAGGCCAGCTTTTGCCTTGTCGATTCGGGTTCTTTCGAGATTGAAAGGCATCGTGATGACTCCAACTACGATTGCATCACTGTTCTTTGCAATCTCAGCCACAACTGGTGCACTCCCGGTGCCAGTACCACCACCCATACCTGCAGCAATGAAGACCAAATCAGCATCTCGAAGAAGTTCGGTAAGTTGCCCAGTCGACTCTTCTGCGGCGGCTCTTCCAACATGCGGATAACCACCAGCCCCAAGTCCTCGGGTTATTCGTTCGCCAATCAGGAGTTTTCTATGGGCAGTTGTGACTGCTAGGTGTTGCCGATCTGTGTTTATTGCTATGCATTCGGCACCTTGTATACCAATAGTCATGAGTCGTTTCACAGTGTTATTTCCAGCGCCACCGCAACCCACTACCACAATGCGAGCTTGGCCCATATCGCGAACCGAAGACATACCACGTTCGCCACGGCTGTGCTCACGTGCAGAATCAATCAACGACTTCATTGTCCCACTACCTCACTCAGTTTTCCACGTGTGTGAATGGTTCCGTCCCATAACTCTCGTTTCAATAAATCACGAATAGCATTACGGATTGCTTCTGACCTGTTTGGATAGAGACCATTCTCAACAAGACGTTGAATATCTTCAACAATCTTCTCTGGCAAATGAACAGCTATGAGACGCATGTCTAGTCCTCTCAGATACTGGGAACTTAGGGGGATATGGGTTCTTGTAATACTCTGATACGTGTGTTATTCAAGTGCAAAAAGAAGAGGATGAGAGAGAGGATCACCTCTCATCTCGATCAATATCTTACTTTGTCTTCCTTCCAGTTCGTCTGGCTGCAATGTTACCAACCTTGCGACCAGGTGGTGCGTTTCTACTGACAGTGGATGGTCTTCCAGGAGACTGATGAGAACCACCACCGTGTGGGTGTGATGCCGCATTCATTGCCGCACCTCGAACTACCGGCCACTTTCGGGCTTTTCCACGGGTGTGATGCCAGACTGTACCAGCCTTCAGGAATGGTTTCTCTTGACGGCCACCACCTGCGACTATACCAATAGTTGCTCGACATCTTGGGCTGAACACTTTTTGAATACCAGAAGGCAATCGGACCATAGCCTTGGTCTTGTCAATCGACACTATTGTGGCAGCAAGTCCTGATGACTTCACGTACTTACCACCATCCCCAGGACTTCCTTCTATGTTATACACAGGAGTACCTTCAGGGATGTGTTCAAGTATCAATGTATTTCCATTTGCCAATGGAGCTTCCTCACCACATTCGACTATCTGGCCAACCTGAGCACCCTCAGGCGCGACCATAAAGTGAATCTTGGTTTCGCCTTCATACTTGATCTCTGCAAGAGGGGCACCCCTGCCTGATTCATGATGAAGGTTCACAATGGTGCCTATGTAGGTCTTGTTTGGGGCCCATTTTGGATGTCTTGCTGGTGCAATCTTCTTGTGACGTGGAGACTTCCACTGAGTAGTCCCGCGACCTTTTCTCTGTACAAGAACTCGTTTACCCATCTTCAAGCCCCCTTAGAATATCCCGAGGTTGGTTGCAACCTCTGCGGCACTATACTCGGGTGCCAGTCTCACTAGTGCCTTCTTCCTTCCATTAGGCATTATGAGTGTGTTGACTTTCTCGACCACAACTTCGTAGAGTGTTTCAACTGCCCACTTGATTGTGTTCTTGTTTGCGGTTCGAACGACGTAGAAGATGAGCTTGTTGTCCTTCTCCACAGCTTCAAGACTGGACTCTGTGACAACAGGACTGATGATTATTTCATTTGGGTCCATCATTTTCTCACCTCAGACGAACAAATTCTCCTTCTCTAGCTTTTCAATGGCGGACTTTGTCCAGACCACAAGGCGTCCAGGATGTGTTCCAGGAGCAAGAAGTTCTGCATTTAGTCCTTGAACCTCTACGATATCGACTCCAGGAAGATTTCTCGCAGCCATTGAAATGCCTGAATCTTCTCCTACGACAATGAGTAATGATTTGGGGGTCTTCATCTTGCGACCACGCATCTTACCTTTGCCGGCTCGAATGCTTCGGCCATCTCTGGCTCTGTCTAGGTCATCCCCTAGGCCAAGGAATACCAATGCCTCAAAGGCCTCTTTGGTGGTGGACAAAGACTCCAGCTTGTCATCAACTATTAGTGGAATCTGAGGGACATTGTCAATCTTGTGTCCTCGTGCCTTGACAAAGTCAGAATTCGCAGAAGCCGCGATGGCTGATCGAATTGCCAGTCTGTTCTCCTTTGTGTTTATTCGTTCAACGAGGACCTTTCTGGACTCTGGGGGATGTGCGACTCGCCCGCCAACAGTTCCAGGAGCGAATCCAGCCTTGTTTGCTGCACCTGTACCACTTCCCTTGATTCGAGGCATTCGTGATCTGCCATGGCCAGTCTGCCAGCTCTGAGCTGTGTTCCGCTTTCCAGCCAAATCGTCAACGCCATGAGGCTGATATCTCCGTGATTGGACCGCTAGAACAGCCCGCTTAATCACATCTGGACGATAGGGTGTGTCAAAGTGAGAGGGAAGACTGACTGTTTCTTTTGTAGCCTTGCCCTTCAATGAATAGGTCTTTACGCTTGCCATAATTATCAACCTCCATTACT
Source organism: Candidatus Thorarchaeota archaeon (assembly GCA_016840685.1). Lineage (GTDB taxonomy): Archaea > Asgardarchaeota > Thorarchaeia > Thorarchaeales > Thorarchaeaceae > SMTZ1-45. The sequence continues at coordinate 8,397 of JAEORX010000008.1, read as the reverse complement.
GTTTCGAAGCTGTGCTGATGTAGCTCACCTGAGCAGGCGCATCTACGTGTCCCTTCTTTGGACGAATGGCGAATCTCAATCGCACTGGTCTCTTTACTGTACCAGGGACAGATCCATGAAGCATTACATAGTCACCGCGAATCACACCATAGTTCACAAAACCACCGGAGGGAGTAATCTCCTCACCACGCTCTCCCATCTTCAGTATCTTGTTGTTGAAGCTTGTCCGAGTGTGGAATCCAGTCTGTCCGGGACGTGGCACTGTGTATCTAATGTTGGTTGGAGTCCATGGACCAATGCAGCCTATTCCACGCTTTGTCTTGCGAGACTTGTGTTGAAGTATTCTTACTCCCCAGCGGCGTACAGGACCTTGAAATCCATGACCTTTTGTCACTGCGATACTATCGACAAGTACTCCTTCATTGAGGATATCTGCGACTCTGACATCAGTTCCGAGAATGCTCTGGGCATACTCAAAAGCTTCTCTAACGCTCGGAGCACCCACTTTGTACTCTGTTATGTCAGGCTTCTTCTTGGGCACTCCAGCAAGTCTTGGTTGGGTGTGAATTACCATTCGAATCTCAGCTAGTGAGTCGAGTTTCTCCTCGAACTCTTTCAGCTTGGTTCCATGGTCATACTCTTTGGGAAAAGGCATGGTTTTCCGAAGGTCCTCTGATAGATTTTCAGCAAGAACCTCAACCGCTAACTTCAGACCATAAGGTGTTGCTTCATAGCCACGGATTGAGAACGGTCTGATTGGGGGAGTGTCTATGACTGTGACAGGAATCACTGTTTCCTGTCCCTTGAATGGGCTATTCGGGCTATCTATTGTCATAACCGCATGTGTCATACCAGCCTTGTAACCAACGAACCCAAGTAACCTAGCGGAATCACCTTCGTAGGAGGGCCAGTTTTTGATTCTGGGTACAAACTTTGAAGCTCTTCCTCGAGGGAGATAGGCAAGACTACCTCGTCTGGGAGCATTCTTCTTTCTATGGGCCATTTCATGTCACCTTGTAGTTTTGCAGCCTCTGTGGTATCAAAATCATCTCACAAACGAATAATCAGACCACAGAGCTATTCGTACTACAGCGCGAGTCGAACCAGAGTGTGTTTTTAAGATTTATCCCTTGACCAAAGTTGACTCTTGATTATCCATAAGACACATCGGTCAGCATTGATTTCGGCTCAATGCGTGCGGCTAATGTCCATTAATATTGACATTAGATGCGTTTCTGTTCAGTTCGAGCAATGATTTCGTTCTGTAAATCTTTCCCAACATTGACAAAGTAATCGCTGTATCCTGCGACTCGGACTATCAGGTCCTGATATAGCTCAGGGCTCTTCTGAGCTGACTTGAGTGTGTCTGCATGGACAACATTGAACTGGATATGATGACCTCCCAGTTTGAAATAGGTCCTTACCAGGTCTCCAAGCTTCTTTCGGCCTTCCTCGTCAGCCAAAACCTCAGGCATGAACTTCTGGTTGAGGAGAGTCCCGCCCGTCTTCCAGTGCTCGATCTTAGCTACAGACTTTATGACTGCGGTGGGTCCATTTGTATCAGCTCCATGACTTGGAGATATCCCATCAGAGAGTGGGGCCCCAGACCTTCTACCATTGGGAGAAGCGCCGGTCACTTGTCCAAAATATACATGCACCGTGGTGGGCAGCAGGTTAACCCGATACTCGCCACCCTTTGTGTTTGGACGCCCATCGATTAAATCGAAGTATGAGTTGAACACTTCCTTGGCAAGTGTGTCAGCGAAGTCATCATCATTACCATACTTTGGTGTCTTGTTGAGAAGGGTCATTCTCATGACCTCGTCATTTACAAAGTCTGTTGCGAGTCCATCAAGTAACTGCTTCATTGTGAACTGCTTCTTCTCAAAGATGTGAAACTTGATTGCAGAGAGAGAGTCGGTGATTGTACCCATCCCTACTCCCTGAATGTAGGTTGAGTTGTATCTGGGTCCACCATCATGATAGTCCCTCCCACGTGCAATACAGTCATCAAACAGCAGGGACAGGAAGGGGGCGGGCATGTGTTCTGCGTATAAACGCTCGATGATATTGTTCCCTTTTATCTTCAAGTCAAGAAAATATTCCAGTTGCATATTGTAGGCAGAGAACAGCTCATCGAATGACTTGAATCTTGTTGGATCATCAGTTTTAATGCCAACCATCTCTCCAGTTCGAGGGTCCATTCCATTGTTGAGTGTAATCTCCAGTATCTTTGGCCAGTTACAGTAGCCTGTGAGGATGCAGCTCTCTTTGCCAAATGCACTTATTGTTACACATCCACTGGGACCGCCAGCCCGAGCGTCCTCGATGGACTTCCCTGCACGGGTGAACTCTTTTAGTATCACATCAGTATTGAACATAGATGGCTGTCCAAAGCCCTCGTTGACAACATCAATGGCATGCCTTAGAAACCTATCAGGGTTTTTTGTGCTTAGTTGGATACAGACACTAGGTTGAATGAGACGCATCTCTTTGCAGACATCGAGGATGAGATAAGAGAGCTCATTCACACCATCCTCGCCATTGGGCATAAGACCTCCAGTGTTTATCAGGGCAAAATCTTGGTACGTTCCACTCTGTTCTTCAGTGATTGATACTTTCAATGGGGCGGGCTGATTGTTGAACTTCACCCAGAAACACTGAAGGAGTTCTCTGGCAAACTCATGACTCATTCGTCCAGCCTCAACATCCTTGGCATAGAATGGGTAAAGGTTTAGGTCAAGTCGACCAGGATTGAAGCTGTCCCAGACATTGAGTTCAGTTATCACCCCCAAATGGACGAACCAGTAGGACTGCAGTGCCTCCCAGAAGGTCCGGGGTGCATTTGCTGGAACATGATGACAGATTTCAGCGATTTGCAGGAGCTCCTTCTTGTGTTTGTCATCTGGTTCATTCTCTGCCAGTTCACGAGCCGCGTCTGCGTGTCGTTCAGCAAACGTAATCACTGCATTTGCTGCTATCTCCATTGCTCTGAGTTCTTGCTCTTTTTTGTAGGCTTCTGAATCGTTATAGTAATCCAGCTCATCTAGATGTCTTCTGATATCGTCAATGAGGTCCAAGAGACCTCTATAGTATATCTTGTCGTCAAGGATGGCATGTCCGGGGGCTCGTTGCTCCATGAACTCTGTGAACACACCTGCATCAAATGCTCTCAACCATTCCTTCGACATGGCATTGAATACACGATCACGCATGGTCCTTCCGTTCCAGAAGGGGATTATCTCATCTTGGTACGTGGCTCGAGTTTCATCAGTTGACAAGAAGGGAGTCCGTTCCCGTGAGTTGGCAATATCTAAATCCTCTAGAGAGTGACAACACAGTTCAGGATATGTTGGAGTGGCTTTCGGTGCAGGACCACGTTCACCAACAATCAGCTCTCCATCGTTAATGCATATTGTCTGGTTCTCGAGCAAGTGCCTGAAGACTAAAGCCCGTGCCATAGGCGTGGAAACCGAATCCGCCCCACCGCTCTGATAGAAGTCAGTGATTAGTTCTGCTCTCTCAGTTGAGATATAGGGTTTTATGTCTACACTCTGTTTTCTGAGTTGTTTCACTCTCTCGGACTGCATCTAATAATCCTCTTTGTTGATTTTCTTACAGGTTTCTTGTATAAAGGTCACGGATGTCAATCGTATTACTCATAGAAACCAGGTTTTGCAATCAATGTACCCAGAAACGCATTTAGTAGACCTAGACTTGTAAACAGAGCCTCCTCAAGCCGAACAGTTTCTGTGCCTTGGTCCGGAATTGTATTCACCCAAAAATCAATCTGCGACTTCACATCCTCACGCTCGTCCCCAAACGACTCCAAAATTCCGTGACTAGGACCACCAAATATAGCTAGAACAGACTGTGTGCCTGCGACTGTTGATTTTAGGTCGTTCTCAATCTGTTGGAATGATGGGGCTTTCCTTGAGAATCCAATCCTCGTTGTGTTATCAGACTCCTCAAGAAATCTAGCGAGGTTGGTCACTCTCTCGACCTCAAATCCCCAATAATCGCTGACATCTTCCCTCTCTACTATTTCAAGCAGAACCTGTGGTCTTGTCCTTATCACCCTGAAGAGAGTGGGATCTCGTTCACTCACAGATTGTGGATAGTTAATCAACTTATCAAGTCCTAAGTCAATCTTGCCCGCTCTATCTTGCAGACCCCACCTCACAGCACCCTCTTGGAGGTCGTCGACTGTGGCTTCCAATGGATGACTTCTTGTTCTAAGAGGAGGAAGAAGACCAGCAAACTTGAGGGCTTGGGTCTTAGGAAACCTTCTCTTGCGCAGATACTGAGGTGTGTCCATATATCTGAAGATTTTCCGGAGGAGGTCTGCATCTCTCTTCTCTCCCGGGCTTAGCACGCTAGTGTCATAGATATGCACTGACTCAACACGAAAGACCGCCAGAGCCCGCGCCAGTGAACCAACTTTCACAGTCTTCTGACGGAGGTCTGAGCAGTCCGTAAGGGATGTATCAGGAATGGCAACTCGCAGGGTCAAAGGTATAGCCTCCTAGAGATCGAGCGTGAACCACAATGTTGTTCGATTGGGTTCTTGAATTATTTTCATATCTGCATAAGTCATGGCTTTGACCTCTGTCCGAGTGTCATGTCTTTCATGGTCAATTTTCTCACCTAACGCTCTGGCTTCTAGTACATAACCATCTAAGGTGGCTTCTAGGCGATCCACATGGAACTCTGAGTAGAACAGGCCATTGATATCAATCAATGCGATCAATTCACCAATCCATTCCACTAATAGCTCTTCAAGGTCGGTTCCTGAAACCAAGACTTCAGTCGTTTCCTGTGGTTTTACCGTTGAAGTGTCAAGGATGACCTCAAATGTGGCAAGGGCGGCTTGCTCGAATGCATCAGTCAGGTCTGGAGCCCAGCACTCAATCGTGATGTCAGCCGTATGATCGTGATACTTGAAACCGCGCTCCAAGGGTCTAGTTCACCTTCTCAGTCAACCACGACAAGAAGCTTAAAAGGCATTTCCAACGGTGGCATGTTGAGCCGAGGTAGCCAAGCCCGGATTACGGCGCCGGTCTTGAAAACCGGTTTCTTCGGAAGCATGAGGCCAAGCCAACCGGTGTGCTTTGTCACGCATGAGTTCGAATCTCATCCTCGGCGCCATCTCATTCTTCAATCAGATCTAATACATTATCAATCTACAACTTTTACAAAAATAGCCAGATCTGCTAGCAGGTCCCATGAGATTTTTTTCAACAATGACATCCCCACAAGCCACTCGCATAATCGGAACACTGTCACAAAATCGAACACCAAGGTTACCGGTGACAATGTATCCTTTCTTCATTGGTCTATTGCACTTTGGACATTCCATTACTGCCCCTCATTTTTGTCATTATCTCGAATGCTGATAAACTAGACAGTTACGTCACATTGATGACTAGATCCTAAGATTAGCTCGAAACATTCTAGATAGAGGATTAGACCGAATCTCATCCTCGGCGCCATCTCATTTCCATCATGATTGTCATTGTTTTCTAAGCATCTAGGTTCTCAATTACTGTCGCTACTCCCTGTCCACCACCAACGCAGGCATTGGCAACACCATATCTTGCCTTGTTGTCCTTGAGTATTCTTGCCAGTGTCCCGGTCAACCTGATCATTGTCGCTCCCAGTGGGTGTCCAATGGCAGTCGACCCGCCCATGACATTTACCTTCTCCTCGGGAATCTTCAGTTTGTCCATGCAGTTGAGAGTGACTATGCAGAATGCCTCATTTATCTCCCAGTAGTCAATGTCGTCAACACTAAGTCCTGCATGTTTGAGAGCTTTAATGGTGGCAGGTACAGGTCCACGACCCATGACTGAGGGATCGACGCCCGCCCACCCCATGGAAACAATTCGTGCCATAGGTTCAATCCCTCTCTTTTCTGCCTCCTTTGCCTCCATTAGGACAGCGGCAGTGGCACCTGCATTGAGGGGTGAGGCATTTCCAGGAGTAATCACTCCCTCCTCAGTGCCTTCCCGTTTGACATACCCCTCTTTCCCTCCATTCTTTTCAAGATAGAAGGGAGTTGACACTCGTGGTAGGGTCGCAACCTTCTCCAGTGTTGAGGCGCGGGGGTTCATATCCCTGTCTACCAACCTGGGCTCATCTAAATTACCTGGGGCATGTCCCTCCAGGGGGATGATCTCACCTTTGAACCATCCACTCTCCTGATTCTTGACAGTCAAATTATGACTTCTCACGCCGAATTTGTCCATGTCCTCCTTGGTGAAGGTAGGAACCTCCTCCTCGTACAGCTTCTGGGCAGTCTGCAGCATGTTGAACACAGTGGCGGCGTCAAAGCCAGGTCGATAGAACTCGGAGTTCTTGTCAGCCATTGCAAAGTTGGGATCCACTCCCGTTCCCCTCACCCGTGTCATATGTTCAAAACCTGTTGACAGCACAGTTGTACTAAACCCTGTCATTATCTCCATGATTCCAATATGCATACCAGAACCTGCAGATCCACATTGACGATCGATGAAGATACAAGGTACTTCATATGGCAACCCGGAGAGGAAAGTGGGGATTTTTCCACCATATGTCCAATTCTCTAGGACTCCTGAAGCCACGCCAACTGTAAACTCATCAATGTCCTTTTTCTCAATTCCCTTGTCTGCCAATGAACCGTCAAAAAACTTCATGAGCAAACGGGATAGGAGCGCATCTCCCCTAATCTCACCAAACACATCAGTTTCTGGATTCTGAGGCCGTGATCGTGAGAATGGAGTGCGAGCATAATCAACAAGCCAAACGTCTTTCATGCGCATCTCTGGAGCAGTCCTGAGTTTTAACTGTTTATTATGACCTTCATCTTTACCCTGATACTTCTGAGAGGATAAACTTAGAGTAGGTACGTTTTTCTCGATATTGAAATAAAGAAGAGATATGCCATTTATTCAGACCGGCAACATTCAGACATACTATGAGCACCATGGAGAGTCAGGACCATCTCTTGTGTTCATTCATGGAGCTGGGGCATCCCATGATATGTGGAAACCTCAAGTTGAGTACTTTTCAAAGAACTATAATGTACTCATCTATGATATTCGAGGTCATCAACAGTCTGAGGGGTCTGATGATCCATATACCTGTGAGCTTTTTGCTGATGACCTCCATATGCTGCTTGACCGGCTAGGAATACAGGAACCTGTTGTCATTGGGCTATCTCTCGGTGGGATGATAGCTCAAGAGTATGCTGTGAAATACAACTCGAATCTCAAGGGATTGGTTCTTGCTGACACTGCTGTAGCAGTAGCCCTGACCATCTCTGACAAGCTGACAAAAGCGATGTTTCCAAGTTGGATGGTCAAATGGATGATACGAAGAATGAGCGATGAGCGATACGCAAATTGGTCCTTCAAGTACTTCAAGATGAATGAGGATGTCAGGGAATATCTCATAGAGGAACAACTCAAGCTTGGGAAGAAAGAACTTCTGAAGGTCACTGATGCGATCTACTCGTTCAAATTGCTGCCATTGGAAACCATTGAAGTTCCAACACTTGTTTTTCTAGGAGAGAATGAGAGAAAGGCGGTCTTCCCACATGCCGAAAAACTGGTTGAACTGATTAGGGATTCTCGGAAAGTCATTGTCCCTGGAGCTGGTCATGTTTCGAACCTTGAGAATCCTGAGTTCTTCAATAGGGAACTGGATGATTTCATGAAGGACTTGATGGTTTCAACAGTCTAGCCCAGACCCTTGGCAAGAAAAGGACCTCTATCCACAAAATCAAGGTCACGATAGTATTCCTTGACTCCAATCCCGCTATTGACAAGGATTTGGGCGGCATTGAAATCTTCATGCCCAATCTCCTCAGCCTTGGATATCATCTTCTCTCCCAGTCCTAGATGCTGCCATGCATCACGGTCTCTTTTTCCAATATCAACGACCGGACCATAGACTCTGAGTTCGCGGATTATGACGGAGGGCTTTTCTGTCAGTTCAATCCTGTGCGTGTCTGGGCTTGGATGTCGAAGCCTGAGAAATCCAAAGACTATGTCCAAGTCAGCGTCCTCAAACGATAGAAAGACCTCAGTTCCATCAGAAGCTTCATAATCTCGACGGACAAGCTGAATGTTAGTAGGGTTGACCAGTTCTTTAAATCTCATTTGAAAATGGCCAATCTCCCGGTATCGAATTGTTGGGTTTCTCTGACCGGTTTTCTTCATTCTCTGTTGGACCAGCTCACGTAGATTCCCCTTGTTCAGCCCAGCCTCAATCTGGTGCAGGGGAATATCACGTTGCATTCTCTGTATTCTGACATACTCAGGCATCTCACTGACTGCATCTGCAATCAGTGACACAACCTGCTCATTTGTGTAAGGTGTATATTCGCCAGACATCCACCAATCGTACAGTTTTGTA
>JAEORX010000123.1 GCA_016840685.1 Candidatus Thorarchaeota archaeon | reverse complement strand
CTTCCCGAACATAGTATGGCTATGACTGTCCAAGATAGCCACGAGCTTGTTGTCAGTCAAACCAATTGGGTTGTTCAGGATCTCAGCAATCTGTTTTGCCTTTCGTTTTGCCAATAGCGGTATGAGTTTGCTTATCACACCCATCTGAGAGTTACCCCTCCCTGTGTTTCACCAGAGATTGATGAAGCAAACCCAATCTTTCGATTCGACATCTAGTCTTGCCTCCATCGGTTCCTTGGATCTTCTATTGAAACCGTACACAAAATTCGTGGGTAAAGGATTCTAAGTGTCCTATGTCTAGGAAACCGATGGATTATGGTTCGAGGAAAGCCAGAATGAAGATTTTATAGAGCCTGTGCGATATTTATAGGATTTTTTATCGCTTCTTTGAATTTTTAAAGAGACCTAATTTCCCTGTCACATATTATTGTGGTCAAATGTGCAATTGAACCGCTAGATTTCTTGCGTTCGCACTTCTCTGGGCTTAAATTGCATTGCGATGACAAACCTGTTGAAAATAAAAAACAGGTGTTCATATTGCAATTCGTAATTGACCTTATGCTGCTTTCAGGTCTTGCTGCATCTTTCCTTGCAGCTATTATGGCTCTGTATCTCATCTATACATGGACCCGTCAGAAGAATAGACTCTTGACGGATCTTCCACTTTTATTCGGTATTGTTTTTGTTGCACACGCTACTAACCAGACGATTCTGCTTCTCTCAGAGTATGGAATTCTTGCAATGACTCTTGAAGTCTTTAAGGTGAGAGCCTTGATAGTGGGTGGCATCGCCCTCCCGTTGGTAGGTGTTTTGCTTCATATCTGGCTACCTCGAATACAGCGCTATCACCTAAGGATAATTGGTCTCATCACCCTCTATTGGGTTGCTGTTCTATTCCTTGGTACATCACAAGAGGTCATCATGCTCCTTCATCTTCCAATAATCATGATCTTCATGGGGGGCATGGTTCTCACCTTTGCCATTACATGGAAGACTGGTCGGCTCAAAGAAGTCAGGAGCGACCTGATGGTGTTTTCAGCCGGGCTCTCCTTCATAGGACAAACAGGCATGGTGACCCTCACTGCAATGGGTCTGGCTATGGTGCCAGCTGTTATCACTGGGATAGCAACCGCTCTTGCGACACTGGCTCTTGTGAATCCATGGTACAAGGTGGATCAGAGGAGTGTTATGTTGTCTTGACAGAAGTACAACTATCTCCTCCCAAAGCACAGGATGAAGTCGAGAAGAGGACAGTTTTTGCTCACATCCCTCTGTTGGCACTTGCAGGAGTATTTCTTTTGATAGGAGTGCTCTGGAGGAATGTAGATGTATTCATTCTGGGTCTCAGTGAAACATGGCTCAACATCCTGCCATGCAAGCTGTTTCCACTACTCATCATTCTCGGCTTTTTTTTCTATTTTAGAAGGAGCGAGGTTTCCTCGGTTCTTGGACTAGAGATTCATGAGCCAAGGAAGCATGTGATAATGGGTGTGTTTGTTGGGATAACATTGTTCTTCATGGGCAATGTTGCTGCATCAATTATCTATTGGGCATTTATCGACCCATCAGCTGGACTGAGTGTGACAATTATCCAAGCGCACCTACTCTGGTACAGCGCTCTTTTCTTCCTGATCAATGCTGTCTATGAGGAGGTGTTATTCCGTGGTATACTACAGAACGGACTGCGTGAGTATATATCTGTCAATAGGGCTATTTTCTTCTCTGCAGCAATCTTTGGAATATATCACATAATCTGGCCCATCTACTTCGCAGGGACTGGCACTCTCAACTCATCTCACTTGTTCGTGTATATTGTCTTCTCTGGCATCCTTGGTGGAATCTTCGGTATCTACTACGAGAAGTTCAGCAATAGACAGACACTCCTTGGACCGATTATCGCTCACTGGATAATTAATTTCATGAATGAGAATATCAAGATAGCATCCGCTGAAGTGATTGCTGGACCAGATGTCTTACTTGTGAATCCAGCTCAAATGGTAATCGCTCTAATGTTGGTTATGACTGCATATTCCTCAATGATCTACATATTTAGCAAGCATCGTGCTAGTGATTTAGATGGCTGGCTCCAACGAAGGCGTGCTCAGCTTATCGGTAGAGCCTAATCATCCTTTGAGAGAATGCCAATTAGTCTCTTGACAATCCATCGTTTCTTTGGTCCTGTGCTGGTCATCCTACCTCCGAGTAGGTCGATATGAAGAGTTGTTGGTACAACAGGGATGTTCCCCTTGTCAAACAGATATCCGAAAACAGCAGCTGAAACAAGAGCTGCATTCAGTCTGCAGGATGCTGCGATTGCAGGGGGTTTTCCGTCCCTTGTTCGTTTCTTGCCGAGGGCGATATCAATCCCCACGGGTTTCGATGAGAGGAAGTGAACAGCGTAGTTCTCGATGAACCTCTGCCAGTCCTTTGATGCGATATCATCAGGAATATCACCAAAGAACTCACCAAACGAAGGACTTCTCTCAGGATCGAAAATTGCGATTCCAACACCCCAACCAATTGCAGGACAGGTTATTACTGGAATACCTCGTTCTCGGGCAAGGTCGAACATTCTCTTCCTGAGGTGCATTACCGACACATCAAGCCCATCAAGCACAATGTCTACTCCCTCAACGAACTCCTCAACATTGTCCCATGTTATACCCTCAGGATATGTCTTGACTTCAGCGTGTGGATTTATCTCAAGCACATCTTCTGCCAACACCACAGCTTTGTTCCGTGACATCGTTGACATTTTTGCACCCAACTGCCGATTGAGGTTTGAAATGTCATAGGCATCTGGATCAGCGATTTTGAAATGTTGGAAACCCATCTGTGCTAGAGTGATTGTCACATCAGCATTCCCACCAAGCCCAGCTTGAGCTATCACAATATCTGCAATCTGTTTCTGTTCTTCAGGACTGATAATGCCGATGTTTCTATCAGTCATTTTCGTGTAGTGATTATCCCGCGATTCCAAAACGATCGTCATCTTAAGCAGCCTCACACACAGCAAAGACAGACCTGTCCATTGTCAGAGGCACTGGTTTCGCCTGAAGGTGGGTCTCCTTCACAACCTGCTCATGTCGCGAAGTCTTCATCTTTCGTAGGATTGTGGGACCAAGCGCACCCATTCCCTGACTATTCGTGAACTCCCAATTCACCTTTCCAATTGCCTCCTCGAAGGCTGCCACAAATTCAGATGAGTTCACATCTTGGTGGAACATCGCTGCAATGGCATAGTAAGGAATGTCACCATCAGCGACACCTACCACAGAATAGTCCATCACCTGCGCCCCTGTAGCTCTGCACGCCTCAGCCATGGCATTAGCCACATGGGCATCACTCAGTTTCTCTCCAGCCAGACTGACAATTCCGCCCTTTCGAGATATGCTTCTAACGGTATACGGGTCAATCCTCGTGATTGTCACCATGTCTCCAAGCCTGTATCTATACCAACCGTTCTGGTTCGACATCACAAGCTCGTATCGGTCACCCTTCTTGACATCCGACAGAGGGACAACGATTGGGTCCTCCTTGTCAATCTCAGTTTCAGGGATGAACTCAAGATAGTTCAAGTCTGGCATCAATTGAAGTCCTGGCTCAGGAAGTATCTGACTTCCAAGATATCCCTCTGAGGCGGCATAGCCCTCCCAGATTGTCACATCGGGCAGTGTACTCTTTATCCATTTTCTATAAGGGTCAACATCAATTCCTCCACTGACGAACAGCTTGAGATTTGGCCATAGGTTTGATACATCAATCCTGCCATCAGAGTCCATCGAGTTCCGGACCTTCTTCTCGTGCATTGTTCCTTTGAGCTGTTCAAGCAGCCAGGGACCATATTGCTCCTCCATTCTTCGTACGAAGGCAAGACTCAATGTGGCAATCCCCTGTAGGGCGGTCACATCGTTTTTAGCGGTGCACAGAGCATAAGCCTTCATCTTCTCCTCCATGTCTTCTATACAGAACACATCCTCGCCTGGCTTGATCAGTCGGGCAAACACCTTGTTTTGGTTGCGGACGTACACTCCAGAACCATATCCTGTTGGGACCCCATGAATCTCACCTGTGACGGAAGGTGCTCCGAACATTATCATTGCCCCGTCCAAGATCCTTGTATTGTCAGGATGTTGGTTCATGTACCCCATCCACATTCTTGCCCCGCCGATCGAGGCGGTCTTGAGACCTGACTTGGTGATGGGCATCTGCTTCTGCTTGCCTGTCGACCCTGATGTTGTTAGGTACCAGATGACTGGCTCAGAGGCCATTATGTTCCCCATTGGATTTTGGTATACCTTCTCGAGAATAGGCTGCATCCTCTCGAAATCTGTCAGGGGGACTCTTTCTGCATACTCCTCTGGAGTCTTGATGGAGTCGAATCCATACCTTCGACCCAGGATGGAGTCTTGCTGCTTCTTCAAAATGTCCGTAAGCAACCTGTTTGACTCCTCTACTGGATGGTTGAGGACACGGTCAATCTCACGGGCTTTTCGCTTGGCCACTATGGACACAAGCTTCCTCAATATTGACATCTTTGCATTCCTCCATTGATTCAAGACTAGAATCTCGAATCAATCTAAGAAAGGAAGCGAAGGAGAATGCAAAATGCACTCTGTTTAGAGCTCATTATAACTATATGAGCAGAAAATGAGATAAAAAGGCAAATAGAAATCAGTATCCAAGATTATAGAATCGGATAGTCCTTATTTTTAAACAGGTGGTATTATCTGTCCTTTTCAGTCGTGCCAAGGGGTAAAAAGTGCAATAGCAACCACTGACAGCAACGCACCTGAGCTAATCATAGCTAATGATATTCAGTACTAGCTTTCAAACTATGTGAGCTCTTCTTCAATATAAACACATAGACAATCTTAGGCATTTTTCACAACTATGCATGAAAGTTGTCATTTTTTCTCATCATTCTATCATTTGGTGAGTAGTGTTCCAGTTTGGGTCTATTGCTGCATTGTTATTTGAAGTGAAAAAAATGCACAAACATAACAATACCCAGTTCAATGAAACATACAGAATCACTGAGTCCCCCTTTGATTACATTGTATTGAAGGGAGATCCTGGAGATAGACCCCTAGAACCTTGGTAGAAAAAGAGTAGCAGAGGCTGGAGTGGTACTAATCATTCTGGCCTCCTCTCTTGGTTTATTTTTTCGAACGGTTGATACAAATAGAGCTTAGACACACTTCCCTCCAAGTGCTAAAATCGATGAAGGATGAGCTGAACAAAATCCCCGTGATTGTTTATCTGTCAGATGGGACATCTGATAAGGGACTATTGGAATATAGCAAAACAGGACCATCTATTCAACTTCACAATGGTAAAAGTATCGAGAACAGTGAAGGAGTTGCTTTTAGACCTCATGAATCTGTAAAGCTCCCTTCTAAACAATTGCAAATCATCACATCTGTTTTGGATAAAGAAGACATCATCATGCTTGATCCCATTTGCTGTCGTATTCTAGGATATTCCGAAGAACCATCAAACCAAATCAAGATGTATCCACCTAGCTCAGGCGGTTGGATTTCGCATGTAGTAGATTCGGGTGAAAGAGCAATATACACAATTCAAAAACTAGTGAACAGGGAACGATTCCTGCTGACTATATCAAATCCTGAAGAATACAGATTACTTGGTTCTTTTCTTCTCCATTGCTATGAGATAGAAATTCTTAGAATGAAACGAGATTGGGATGTACATAGGGAAGTTTTCCAGGAGCAGACCCCACCTTTAGATATTGAGAAGTATTTGAACAAAGCTCCACCTTCTTGGTCATTCATTAGTGATTTGTCTGATGGAGTAACAATTCCCAATCTTCGAATTATGAAAACAATGGGCGATACAATGAGTCAACTCGTACCACGTTCATTCCCTCCGGATATCAGGAATCAGTTGGTAGCTTTTTTGTCATGGCTTGAAACAGCGGAAATCCCAAATCAGGACCCAATTGAAATTCATTCTAGATATGCTTCAGTGGATACCTTCAGATCCTTGGTTTGGGGACATCTCATGTGTTTGCTGGAAGGTGTTGACCCTCCTAGATACGTTCGAATTTTCACAATGGCTGACAAGGGAAGATTAAGTCTTACAGAAAGACCTCTAACAGAACCTGAACTTCAAAATCCCTGGTATAATGCAAGAGAAGAGCTCTATAGTCTATACCCAGATCGAATGAAGAGAGCGCTCAAGTTTGCTCAGACCCTTAATGATTCAGATCAAATTGTAAACAAACTTCCTGTTTCTAGAGAAGAAGCGTTGAGTTCAAGAGAATCATGGGGTAACCGTTTTGCAATGATTATTCAAGGACTTATGATGCGAGGGCATGTTGTCAAAGAATGTCTTGGATTAAAGACAATGGTGTATGTTGGTGGGGCACATAGATGGCCGCATCCTCATATTGAATTCTCAGCTCGACTTGGTTATCAGACAGAAAAGCCCCAACATATACAGATCATGGTTTTGCCAGTCACAGCTGTCGAAAAAGTAACTCGGATGCTACCAACAATAGTACCAATAGACTGGGAACACACAGTAACGAATCTATCGTTGTACAGTGAAGAAAAACGAGAATGGATGATGAAATCAAGCCTTATTGAGAAATCCTTGGAGCGTTCAAAATCATTTTCACAATTAAAGAAGCAGTTCATTAACCGTCCCATCGGAAAGCAAATTTCACTGAGTCCTAGCCAAGCCAAAGTTCTCGATATTGTGTCTTGGGGACTCTATCTGAGTTCTCTGGAAACTGGTCAATATTCTAATTACTTTGGAGTAGATCTTCCTGAGATTGAAAGCAACATCCTCTCGCTCAAGACACATGGTGCATTGCTACTCGAATACACACTTATTCTCCGAAAACTCACATCAGTTTACATATATGCAACAGGTGCTTCTAGAAAGATCTATTCTTTTTGCAGAGCTATGCTTAAACATACTCCAAGTACTTCAGTAAGAATATCAGAAAATAGGAATTCATGTTATCTCTTAGCAAGGATTCCTGAGGACAAAGCATACACATTCATCACGAAAATGCCTTCTATTGGTCAAGAAAATGGAATCACAATCAAAGTACTACCAATATCTGCATATATCAGCTATCGTAATAATCTGTATCAGCGTCTCTTGCGAAAAGATGGCACTTGGAATGATGATGTATCTGGTTTACTTAGTCAGGTTAGACTTCGTACAAAGTACGATGGTTAGCTACTCCACTCTCTCGGAAATGACCCTATAATTTCGTGGATCTTCTTTCTAAGTACCACACCAACAGCGGCAAGTATCCCTAATCCACCAATGAGTGGTGTAGTCCCAGCATCAAGCTGCAGCTGAATGATCTCATTGACCACTGTCACAACCATAAGATACTCTTGACTGTTGATGATGGGGAGACCATTGATAGTGATGTTGAGTGTGTGCATACCCTCGATTTGTGCGTTAAACCCTATGGTGACGACCGTGTATACACCAAGATCGAATGTCCACTGACCTGCTGGCTCTCCATATGGGTCCGTCAACCTAACTTTCATAGTCCCAGTCCAGTCAGGAGTTGTTCCTAGGACAGTCACTGACATATTCACGCTGCAATAGTGTCCAAGGTACACGTCCGAGGTAGATTCAATCTTAAGCACCACAACAGCAGTAACCACAAAACTCTCTTCAATCAGACGAGGAGCCTGTGCTGCTGACCCTGCGAATGACACAGTGACATTGTGGATTCCAGAGAGCAGTCCAATAAGATTGAACGAAACCATACCATGGTTATCAGTGATGACGGTCTCTTCGAGTTCAACATTGCTTCCCATGAACACTGTGATGACTATTGTCGCCCCCGAAATCTTGCCAATTACTCCATTCAGGGAGATGGACAGTGGGACTATCTCTCCGAAGGGAATAGATTCAGGAAGCTCCACCTCGAGAGAGCTTGGATACCGAACAAGGATGACAAACTCGAGTGATGAGCCATTGAGGAAAGAGTCACCGTCGAACTGAAGCACCACACGATACTCTCCCGTGATGCTAGGCGTCCAAGAGATGTCGCTTCCCTCGACATTGGATGTGACTGCTGTCCTGTCCGTGAGAGGGCTCCCATAGATTTCTCGCCCTGATGGGTTGAACAGACTGACCCACACTGTCGCTCCCTCTATGGTCGCACTCAGGGAGTCCACAAGGATGAATGAGAACGAGTGAGAGGTGGAGATAACGCCAGTGAGGTCCTCCGCAGCCAGTTCAATGTGGGTGATACTCACTATCGAGAACTCAAACAGTGCGATGCAGCCCACCCGAACATCTGACCAGCCCACTGTGACATTGAGTGTGTAGAAACCCACTTGAAGTCCCTGAGTCATGAATGACAGATACAATAGGTCCCATGAGAGGTGGTCTGTCAGGTTCACAGACCCTACAGGTCCGGTGAGCTTTAGTAGTATGTTGAGCTCT
This sequence comes from Candidatus Thorarchaeota archaeon, assembly GCA_016840685.1. Classification (GTDB taxonomy): domain Archaea; phylum Asgardarchaeota; class Thorarchaeia; order Thorarchaeales; family Thorarchaeaceae; genus SMTZ1-45. The sequence goes on along the minus strand of JAEORX010000123.1, from coordinate 13 downwards.
GAGAGTGGAATCG
>JAEORX010000007.1 GCA_016840685.1 Candidatus Thorarchaeota archaeon | reverse complement strand
CTTGATAAGTACCTAGTCACTCTGGTTGATGCCCCTGGTCATGCAGATCTCATTCGCAGTGTTGTTGCTGGCTCTAACATCATCGATGCAGCAATTCTAGTTGTAGCTGCGGATGAGGGTCCCAAGATACAGACTGGTGAGCATCTTGTTGTCCTGCAGTCCATGGGTGTGAAGTGCATACTGGTTGCTCTGACAAAGATTGATCTTGTGTCAGAGGCTATGCTTACTAGCGTGGAAGAGAGGATGCGAGAAATTCTTAGAGATGGTCCATTTTCTGATGCTGAGTTTGTTCGAGTTTCTGTGACGAAAGGTGAAGGCATTCAAGAACTTAGGGCTGCACTTCTACATATTTTGACACCACGAACACGAGATACAGATGGTCCTTTGACCATCCCAATTGATCATGCATTCCCCATAAAGGGGCATGGCACTGTTGTCACAGGCACTATCCAGAAGGGCAAGATGAGAATCGGCGACTTGGTGGAGGTTGCACCCCTTGGCAAGAAGAGTAGGGTCCGGTCAATACAGACATTTGGTGAGTCGAGAGAAACCGCCATGGCCGGTGATAGAGTCGGTGTTAATGTACCGGAGATTGACGACACCGAGGTGACTAGGGGTGACTATCTATGCACACCTGGAAGTATGTCTTCTGCTCTAGGATTCATTTCCCAATTGAGTATCAATCCACTATATCGGGGTAGAATCACGAAAAGGATGACCGTGAGTGTATCAGCAGGAATGCCGTTGGTCACAGGTCAAATTGTGCCCTTCAAGGAGATTGATGATGCAAGAGTCGTTCAAGAAGAAGTAGACACTGAGGTGTTTCAAGCAGCCTTACTGCTTCAGAAACCCATAGCGCTTGCAAGAGGCAGCAGGGTGCTCCTGCTTCGCACTGACCTATCACCTACACAGATGAGAATCGTTGGATCAGGTATGGTCATTGATATTCCTGATAGGATAGTCCTCTCACGACCTCGAAGGCGGACTGGAAAGGTACAACGGATTCGAGACCATGATGTCCTTGTGGAAGGAATCGCATCGACCAAGGACATTGCAGAGCGGATGATTGGCAAAGCAGTCCTCACCACAAATGGAGTCGTGGGTGTTATTAAGCACACATTTGGCACTAGAGGCGTTGTCGCTGTCGTGTTTAAAGGTCCAGTGAAGGAATCAGAACCAATACATTATCAACGCCTGACAGAGGAGGAATACAGATTTGGACAAAGATGAGATAGATCGCATCCTCGAGAAGAACATTCCAGAGAGTATGTTATTGCGTGGAAGAACCACGGTGGACTCTCTATTGGGTCCAGTTCGAGATGTTCTGAACAGACGCCAGTTCCCTGAAAAGGGTTTCACCGATCATCAAGTTGAGATGATGTTACAGTTACTCTCTTCGTTTGATACTGACAAGGATCCTGATGCTGCAAGGGTTGGTGAGCGAGAAGCCCGTGTGGCATCTCCTTTCATTGGTCGTCTATCTGCCGGATTCAATCACGGTATAGGTCGAAGTGGGCAACTTGCGGCACCGCAACCAAAGGCTCCCGGAGCATCACTGATGCACCAGGTGGCTAACAGTGTGGCCTTGGATGCAATACGTAAGCTCGGTCTGAGTAACATGAAATCAGGTATTGTGACTCCTCTTTCAACAGGGATGAGTATCTCTCTCATCTTAGGAGCACTCCGGCGAGAACATGGGGTCAAAAGAGTCCTCTTTCCCCGTGTTGACCACATCTCTCCACATCGAGCAATCGCACTCGCAGGTCTAGAAGAAATCTTGATTCCAACAATCATCATCGGGGATGCGGTTCAGGCTGACCTGAGTGTCTTAGAGAAGAAACTGAAAGAAGACGAAGCAAACGCAGTCCTAACTACAACAACCTTCTTTCCACCAAGAGAATCCGATCCAGTAAAGGAGATTGCGAAACACTGTGCAGAGTACGAAGTTCCATTGATAGTAAATAATGCATATGGAGTGCAGTCTGAGAGGACCATGAGAGAGATTCGATCAGCTGCTGATGCCGGACGGGTTGATGCAGTTGTCCAGAGCAGCGACAAGAACTTCCTTGCTCCTGTGGGTGGGTCGATAGTCGTGTCTCCATCGACAGATTTCATTGAACAAGTTGCTGAAACCTATGCTGGACGAGCATCAGCAGCCCCAGTCGTGCAAACTCTCGCAGCTCTGCTAGTACTCGGTCTTGACAACTACAGGGGTCTTCAACAACAACAAGTCGCAAACCTGAAGCTCCTACACGAGAGGATGAACGAAGCAGCAGAGAAACTTGGTCAGCGGATACTTTCAGTGTGGAACCCAGTTGCATGTGCAATCACAATGGATGGTGTGGATGTCAAGGAGATTGGCGCAAGACTCTATACTGCGAGGGTGACAGGACCAAGAGCTGTTGCCAGGGGGGAATATGGATCTTCAACTGATGACTATCCCCACAGTTACTTGGTGATGAATGCAGCTATTGGCGCCTCAAGAAATGACATTGAAACAGCCACAGCCAAATTCTATAAGGAAGCCAGTAGTTATCTTTCAAACCCTTGAGGGAGGCTAAGACTCATGGATGCTACAGATGATATGGCCAAGGTTTCACGAAGTATGAATTATTCCATTGATGACTCTGCAGCAGTCTTCAGAATCACCTGGTACTCAGTCGCCTCGAAACCTAATGTCATATTGGAGGAGTACCGTGAAGCCGAGAGTCAGGTTTTCAACGGTGCTGCAAAGTTTTCACTCCAGATTGCTGGAGAAAAGGCATTTGTACAGATCTCAATCGATGGAGCTAAATCCTCAATCGAGGTTGAGGTTGAAGGTATGGATGAGGTCGCTCTGAGTGTCTTCCTAGATGATCTTTTGGCATCAATAAATGCCTCCCTAGAAAAGTTTGATGCTTTAGCAACTGAGGATAAGTCTAAGTTGAAACGTGCGCTTGTTGCGAAGACCTGCTGGGACCGAATGATTCGTGAGATTCTCAACAAAGCCCCACTCAGCGCTGTCTATGTCCAAGTCGCTCATGGACGAGAGATGATAATCAAAGCCACTGAGGGAGAGGAGAGCATGCATCATGTGACATTATCCACTTCTGGATGGCTATCTAACATCGAATCTCTACCACGTGAAGAACCACTGCCTGGAAACATCGCTACAGAACTTGCCAAGAAAAGCATTGAGTGGAAGAGAGCGACCCATGAAGTGATAAACCGCTACCTCTAAATTGAATATGAAAGCAGTTACCTCGAATGGCTTCCTACAGGACCGGTGGTCTGGTTCCGTGGGCTTCAAACCCATGAACGTGCAAGCGTTGAGAGTTCGATTCTCTTAGGAGGCCGCCATCAATTTTCACTTGATACATCCAGTGTTGCTTTATCCCTCGTTTTTGATCATTAGTCAAAGGAGTTCCCTCAACTCATCAAGAAGCACCTCATTGACCTTCCTGACAGAAAACCTCCTTCTGGAAGCCTTTCTAAGAACGTTTCGTCTAATTTTTGAAACTTCCCTACTCTCTCTCAAGTGTTGATGCTTCTCAAGAAATTCAGATACAGTTCTTCTTGTTTCAGTATCTAGTCTTTCAAATTCAGTATTCGTCACCAAGCGTGGTTCTGGCACTGCTATTTCTAATTCCATTATGCTATCAACTATCTCTACAATTGCTTTGTCCATATCCTGATTTGCCATATTCACTTCCATTATTGAATCATCCCAAAGATAACGCCTCCCAGGCAAATCAAACCGTTCATTGATTCTTTCAATGACCTCATCAGGAATTCTTGTACCAGCTCGCTCATTGTTCCATTTTAATGCCACATCCAAAGGTGTAGACACGTGAATGACTGCAAATGCACATCTGTTGTCAAGAGCTATCTTGAGCAGTTCATGCCGCATGCTGGTGTAATAGTTTGTATCGTCATGAATGACACTCTTTCCATCATTGACTAATTTTTCAACCATGTTCAGGGCAGCCTGACGCACGGGTTTCTCCTTTTCCGGATTCCAATTAGTATAGTATGATTCATTCCGCCACTCATCGGTTCTCACAATTGCAATCTCATAGTCCATTGCCTTCTGAATTGCATCAGCCAATCTGGATTTGCCAGAGGAGGGAAGTCCACACAAAGCTAGGATAAACTGGTTCATTGAAATCTAGAATCTTCTAGGAGTTCTCAATAAATGAATCTAGTGTAGAGCAAAATAGGATGAGAGTAGTTGGGAAAATTCCCAACCACTATGGTTTGATAGTAATCTGTAGACTGTTGGCTAGGTCTTTGTACCTGTTACGTACAGTTACTTCAGTGACATTTGATGCCTCAGCAATCTCTCTCTGGGTACGTCGATCATCCTCAATGATACCTGCAATATAGAGTGCGGCGGCTGCAAGTCCACCAGGGTCTTTGCCTGCCGTGATACCTCTCTCGCGAGCATCGTTGATGATGCTCATCGCTGTCCTGACGGTTTTACCATCAAGACCAAGGTCTGCAGAGATTCTTGGCATCAGGTCATTTGCTGAAGGGATCGGGACTTTAACATCGACATTGCGAAGTATAAGGCGGACACATTGACCAAGCTCTTTTCTATTCACTCTCGCCTCTGTGACAATCTCATCAAGCTGTCTTGGGATTTTGTGAATCCTACAAGAGAGATAGATAGTCGCAGCCACCATGCCTTCAATGCTTCTACCTCGAACAAGGCGTCTGCTCAGGGCCTTTCTATAGATTAGTGCAGAAGTTTCCTTGGTTTCTTGGGGAACTCCAAGTTGTGATGTGAGTCTGTCCATCTCGCTCATTGCGATGCTTAGATTCCTATGCTGAGAGCTATGAACAAGGGTTCTGATCTGCCACTTTCGCATTCGATAGATTGCTGCGCGACTGTTAGCGGCAATTGCGCGTCCATTTGCATCTCTGTCGCTCCAGCCAATAGTTGTAGCAAGACCTTTGTCTGCCATTGTCAATGTCATTGGAGAACCTGTTCTAGCTCTAGAGTTCCGCTCTTCTGCTGTAAATGCTCGCCATTCAGGTCCATTGTCTACGATTCTCTCATTCATCACGCACCCGCAAGAGGTGCAGATGTGTTCACCGCGTGTCAAGTCTTGGTAAAAATCACTACCACCGCATACAGAACACACAACCATTCCCCGCCGATTGTTCATTGCGGCTCGTGCCGGTCTTGCCATTTTTGATTCACCTGTTTACATCCACTTGAGGTATAGCCGCATACATGCTTAGCCAAAGGATATGCAAAATCACAGCCCAAGGAGGATGCTTCCCCAAGCGCTATTATTTACGTATATAAGTCTAAGCATCAGTGAGCTATTGCACCATCATTCTCTTGTTTTTGCAAGAAAAACACACTATCCTCATACATACGTATGGACATAATCAGTCAAATTGTTCAGCAGAGGAGAGTTTGTTGATTATCCACCAACGATCATCGATCTTCATCATGTTGAAATAATCAATGTATTCAACAGTCTGATTCCCAATCTTCAGTTTCACTGATGCATTATTTCCCGTGATATCGATATTCAAAATTTCTGTGTACCACACGAGTTTGCCATTCCTCTTCTCTGGTCTATACCAAGCTTTGTATATTTCCTTGTCTACAATCTTGAAGTTTCCCTCTTGATCGTAGTAGAAGAACCTCCATTCATTGTGAAGAATCTCGTCGTATAGCTCTGGCTTGTACTGCACATGCCCCTCATGATAATAATCCATGATTGACCTCCTGATTTTCTCTTCCTCACTCATCAATGTCACTTTCTAATTGTTGTTCGATTTCCTTTGTGTCTGAGTAGAGTCGCCATTCAGAGATTAAGTCATTTCTCACCTCAGCAATCCGGAGGATTGTTTCCTTCTTCTCAACCTCTGGAACAACATGAAACCCTGTTGTTCTACCCAAAACAGCCACGCCTGTACCACTAGTGATCATGTGCTCCACATGTATTGTATAACCTGGATTATTGTGGAAGTATGCTGGCTAACCATCCCGTCCTTGTGTCATATCTCCATCATAATCAATGAATGTGAAGTTCTCCGTCTGCCACGTCATGAGACATTCCGGATCTCCCGCATTGATACAGTCCACAAACCTGCGAACAGTTGACCTGATGTCCTCCCTGAATCCAGTCATGCTTTAGATTCACTTACCTTTAGGATAAGTACAGCTGAATAAAAACAGAGGCGAGGCGAACGCCCGAAGCGAAAGGAAGTCTAGCTGTGTGGGGGCAGCTAGTCAAGGAGATGATCGGACGTTCGACCTCTTTGTTTGATATCACTCCAGACAGGACATCTGTTTGATCGCTGACTCTGGAATCAGGTGAATGTTGTCATAGTACTCAGTACCATTATCAACAACAGTCTTTGAGAGTGCAACCTTTAGGACACCATCACTCTTACCGAGCATGTATCCTGCCATATACTGGAGTGGGACATGCATCTTGTCAGCCTGTTCCTTTGACATGGCGCAACACTCAACTCCAGGGCTCTCGAAGGTGACCTCTATTGTCTTGTGGTCCTCACAGGCTGGATGGCGGCTAAGCTGCTTTGTTTTCTCAGAGATTCTTGCTTTTCCGCTTATGCTCTCCACTCTAGAATGATCGTAGTGGAACGGGTCGCCTTCGAGGCGATGCACTGATGGCGCCAGGAATATTGTCTTTTCAGTTAGCTCAGCGACATCCTCGGTGCCACCATCTATGAATCTCTTATCTTCACTCTCTCCAACGAGATAACGGATTCTGTAACGTTTGGCATCTACTTTCTTCTTCTTCTCGTCACCCTCATTGACGGTGACCATTGTGTCATCCCACATCTCCATGGCGGAGAATGGGTTCTTTGCAGTTTCAATCATCTTTTATTCACCAACATGTGAATATATTAACTATTGTTAAATACACAATAGTTAACTTATAAGGATTCCGTATTAGAACATGTGAGGATAAATCAGCATGATAGAGTATCTCTACATCGTACTAGCTTCTACATTGTTTGGGATCCAGCATTCAGGAATGTCCGCACTCAGGGTCAAAAGTAGAATCATTGACCGATGGGGAAAAGAGGGATATGCTCGAGCCTTTACTATTTCGAGTCTAATCACCCTTCTGATAGCATTCCTATCCATGAACTTCTATGACTGGATATACTTCGTCATTAATCCCTCTCTGATTCAACCAATCCTGTTTATACCTGGAGTCTTCATGGGTCTACTTGGCGCTGTTATAGCATTAATGGCGTCAAGGGTCATATCCGTCAGTACTGTCGCTGATATGAGAACTGACAGGAAAGCTGAGCTCATCACAGATGGTATTTACTCTCGTATCCGACACCCACTTTATCTGGCCACAGTCTTGGTATTCTCAGCTATTGCACTCATCTACCCCTACCCGCCAGTGATTGTCTTCTCATTGTGCATGATTCTCTATACTTTGATTGGTGCATACTTTGAGGAGCAGAAATTAGTCTTGCACTATGGAAACGAGTATCTAGAGTACAAGAAGCAGGCAGGGTTCATCCTCCCACGCATTGGCTAGTGTTCCATCATCTTCTGAATCTTAGACAGATGCCTCGATCGCTTCACTGCTTCAGCTGAAATCTCCATCAGTTGTCCCTTCTCAATGACAAAGTGAGCTGTTTCAATGTCTGGTGTGAAATGACGTTTAATGTCTTCTATTAGATAATGCAATTGCACACAGTGAGGACTTCCATCCACGGTAAGAGCTGTGAGCTTCTTGATGTCAGAATATCTCACAATGGAACCAATCTTGAAACCTGCTTGATTTGCATGGGTTTCTTCAAGACACACTTGAAGGGCAAAATGACCTCCGTCCCTCTCCGAAATCTCTCTGACTATGTCAGGAAACCTGTCCGAACAGCTACCCACAAGTAGGAGATTCTTTCCCTCCCTCAGACGTTTATCCCCCACATTGATGCGCATCAGATGTTGTATCTCTTGCCAATCGTTGCTCATCATCACCATTTCCTTCTCACTGGAGCAGTCTCTTCCTGTTCAACAGCCATAGAAGGCCATTGCTCTCCAAGTGGGGGAGCAATGCGAGCAATCATATCTCCCTCAAAGACATAGTTGATTCGGCTCAGAGATATCACCGCACCATCGAATGGGGTCATTATCTCACCCTTGTCTTGTACATGTCCTAGTACAGCCCCACTCTTCACAGGTTCTCCGAGGTCCACAGTAGGTATAAAGAAGCCCTCAGTGTCAACGTTGACATGCTGCAGTCTTCCCATGAGTGAGTTGGAGGCTTCTAGCTTCTCTCCGACAATCATGTCCTTGATTCGCAGGAGATTGAGTATTGCTTCTTTGACTCCAACAGCCACCTGTGAGTCCACTTGATCAGTGTCACCTCGCATCTCTATGGAAACTGCTGGAATACCCTCATGTGCTGCCTCAGTAGTCAGTGCACCTCTGGTTCCAGTTGATTGAACGACATATGGAAGTCCTATCTGTGAGGCAAGATTCCTCACATGTATGTAGTCCCTATGCATCGCAACAACATGACTTGTACAGTTCAACCACCCAGTCCTAAGTTCTATGATGTAGTCTGCCTGTGATGCCCTCCTCCAGATTTCCCATGCAGTCCTCTCAGTCACAGTTCCATGCTCATTTCCTGGAAAGACAGTGTCAAGGTCTTTTGAGTCGAGTGGCGAAACCCTTGTTCCAAGACGGAAAGCGAGAGGACTTGACACTGGGAGGAATGTCACCGATCCGTCAATTCTATCAAGTCCCTCAAGATGTTTCATGATGAGGTAGCTCGCATAGACATCCGTGGCCGAGCGACCATACATTGCTCCAAGGATGAACACATTCGGACGCTCTTGTCCGAAGGTATAGTACCCAAGAGTTGTTCCTGTTTTTAGGTCGATATCCACCGCATCAACAATCGCCTTGACCATGACAAGACCTTCTATCAACTAATGATTTCAACATAGGATGGGAAAATATGAAGCAGTGTAAGACCTCAAGTTCAGCTGTGGATCCACTCCGGCTTGCAGTTGAAGAAGAAGATGTCAGTCTTGAAGTTCCTTGCTAGGAAGTAGTCATGCCTACTCAGAGCGTATTTGCTCTGCATTGGGATGTGTGGCTGTTCAAAGATATCTGTGTGACCGCACATGTTCGGGTTTCCTATCCATGCTGTTGGTACTTTTGTTTTCACAATATCTATCCCAACTGTTGATAGATAGGGTTCCCAACACATGATTATGAATGCAGGTGAGTATTTTTCCACAGCTGTCATTGCATCCAGTGTTTCCACCCATTTGGGGTATCCAATATTATACCTACCATCTTTACTATCCGTTGCAATACACCGTCTTTTAATCAGGGGTTTCAGGAACTCAATAAGCCGTCCATCACCACTCATTACTTCAAGGACGGGTGGATTCTTTCGTCTTTTACCCAACGCCCTGTTAATCACTTGAGCAAGTTCCTCAACAAACTCCCTGTTGAAGATTTGAAATATCCATCTACCTGTGGCATTCGCACCATTGCAGTATGACTTCACATCTCCCTTCTGTTCCAGTTCTATGAAGAACAGATGGACCACAGCATAAGGCAAGAGCTCCTTGTGGATGTCCATATACTCTTCTTGGTGGTTCATTCTTCTCCACCCATTTCTCACAATATCTCTAGTCAATCAGAGCTGACCATAGCTCTAATAAGGGACTCTCTCTTTCACAGTTGGAGAGAGTGAACCAGGATGGATTGTGTTCTCGAAGACTAACATACACTCCTTTTGCGAGTCCTTTATAGAGGACACCATCTTGGAATGTTTCAACCCTTCAGAATCAGGAGAGATCACTGGACATGAGTGATATTGCTAAGATTGAGAAGAAGTGGCAGAAGCGCTGGAGAAAGGACAAGGTCTTTGAGGCACATCCTGACCCCAAACGAGAGAAGTTCTTCCTCACGGTGCCATATCCCTATGTGAATGGTGCCTTGCACATCGGACATGGCAGGACCTACACTATTGGCGATGTCATTGCCCGATACAAGAGGATGCAGGGCTTCAATGTCTTGTTTCCCATGGCATCACACATGACAGGGACTCCCATTCAGGGAATGGTCGACCGTGTGAAGGCAGGTGACCCTGTCGCAATTGAACAGTATAAGCGTGATCTACGTCTATATTTTGACACTGAGGATGAGGTGGAAGCTCAACTAGCCAAGTTCACAGACCCGTGGATCACTGCTTCCTTCTTCGCCAAGGTGATTTCCCAAGACTTTGACGCATTAGGCTACAGTATAGATTGGCGGCGGGAGTTCACGACAGGTGACAAGGAGTATAACAAATTCATTGAGTGGCAATATCTGAAGTTCAAGGAGAAGGGGTATGTCAAACAGGGCAACTACCCCTTGTTATACTGCCCGAACTGCAAGAATCCTGTTGGAGAGGATGACCTACTGGAGGGTACAACTGCCAAGGTCAAGGAATTCACAGCGATAAAATGGCCCTTTGAGGATGGATTCCTGGTCGCAGCCACTCTACGTCCCGAGACCATCTTTGGAGTCACCAACATGTGGATTCATCCCAAGAAAAAGTATGTCTGGGTGAGGGTTGACAGTGAGAAGTGGTTGGTCTCAGAGGCTGCTGTAGAGAAGCTGAAGTTCCAAGCAAAAGATGTTGAGGTATTAGAAACATTCCTCGGATCAAAGATCATAGGCAAGAAGTTCAGGGCGATTCATGATAATCATGAGATTCTGATCTTACCAGCAGAGTTTGTTGATGTGAACAATGCCACAGGAGTGGTGTACTCTGTACCAGGACATGCTCCTTTTGACTACATTGCTCTGAGAGACCTATGGGATGATCCCTCAGGACTACAGAAGTATGGCATCTCAACAGAAGAAGTACGGCAAATTGAGATTATCAGCATGATTGACATCGAGGGCTATAGTGAGTTTCCTGCAAAGGATGCTGTTGAGAGTAGAAACATCCAGTCACAAAATGAAGATGAGAAGCTAGAGGATGCAACACAAGAGATCTACAAGGCTGAGTACTATGATGGAGTGATGAAGGAAAACTGCCAACAGTTCTCTGGGAGGAAGATACATGATGTGAAGGAAGACGTCGTGGAATGGATGAGGTCCATCAACAGGATTGATGTTTTCTTTGAACCTGATCAGAAACCTGTGATATGCAAATGTGGGACTGATGTTGTGATAGGGGTCTTCGCAGGTCAGTGGTTTTTGGACTATACAAGTCCAGGTTGGAAGGAAGAAACAAGAGAAGCCTTGCGGAAGATGGAGATTGTTCCTGACGCTTTCAGAATCTTGTTCGAAAACACATTCGATTGGTTGACCCAGCGCCCATGTGCACGACGACGCGGAATCGGAACAAGACTTCCATTCGATCCAGATTGGATTATCGAGTCCTTATCCGACTCGACAATCTACATGGCATACTATACAATTGCCTATCACATTCGATTCAACAAGTTGAAACCCGAACAGCTGACACCCGCCTTCTTCGATTTCGTCTTTCTGGGCAAGGGGACAGCATCTAGTGTGAGTAAGGCAACTGGTATCAGTCCAGATTTGCTAAAGACCATGCAGAGTGAGTTTCGATACTGGTACCCCAATGACCAGCGTCACACCAATCCCGCTCACATCCCTAATCATCTCAGCTTCGCACTCTTTCACCATGTGGCAATCTTTCCGGAGAAGTACTGGATTCAGAAAATCAGCATCAGTGAATATCTGGTCATGGCTGGTGGAAAGATGAGCAAGAGTAAAGGACGTGTGATTCCTTTGGTGGAGGTTCCAAAGAAGTATGGAGCAGATGTCTTCAGGGTCTACGCAATGGCTGCTGCTGAACCTGCTTCCTTAATGGAGTGGCATGAACGTGATGTGTCATCTATGATGGGAAGGACCCGACAGTTCAGTGACATCATGTTCAAGTATGCAAAGAAAAATCCCAAAGTATTCACCAAGAAGGAACGACCAAGCATGGCCACGCGTTGGATGGTATCTCGTGTGAACACTCTGGTGGACACATGTACCAAATTGATCGAAAGCTTCAGACTGCGAGATTATGCCATAAGTGTGACCTCAGAGATGATCCGTACAGCCAATCAGTATCTGAAACAACCAGGAATCCCCGAAGCAGAACGTGAGGCTACAATGGCCTATGTTTGCAACATCTGGGTTCGATTAGCCACGCCATTGATGCCGCACATGTGTGAGGAAGTCTGGTCAAAGATGGGACATGAGGGGTATATCTCCCTGGCAGAATGGCCAAAGCCAGACAAGAAAATGATAGACTCAGAGGTGGAAACTACACGACTAGTCATCGAGTCAACTATCCGTGATGTCAGAGAGATCATGAAGCTGATGAAAGGAAAGAAGACAAAGAAGATTCACATCTACGTGGCACCTGATTGGATGTTCAAAGCCATGAGCAGTATTCGAAAGGCAGACATATCCATGATTGTGGGTGACATCATGAAGCACCTGATGTCCAATGAGGACTTCAGAAAACATGGGAAAGAAATCAAGAGTATCGTGGACCGGATTGCCAAAGAGAATGGTCTATGGCCACACTCCTCAAGCGCTAAAAACGAGATGACCGCTCTGAACGAATCCTCCCAATACCTGACATCAGAGTTGGGTGCTGATGTCGTCATACATAGTGCTGAGAAACCAGATTATGACCCGCAGAACAAGGCACGATTTGCCCTGCCAGGTCGAGTATCGTTGTACTTGGAGTGAGCCCTAGAGGCTCTCTCCAGCCCTCTCCTTTCTCCATACATAGGTCGAGAGTAGCAGCAGATAACCAACGATTGCGAAGTATATCGCCCACTCAAGTGTTATCCTCATGGAGAACTCAGGCCTTGGGTCAAGGCCAAACCCACCCCAAGGTCCATAGAGGAACAGCGCAAATATCGTCATGTTCACAAATCCTCCCAGAGAGAGGAGTCTGTTGATTCTGATTTCTCTCTGGGCAAGAATTGCGAGTGCCCAGAGCAGGGTCATGACCATACCACTCAGGAAGAATGACATTGCTGCGATTGAGTGCTCAACAATGAAATTCATGGGATAGACGCCAACGAGAGTGATTGACACCGAAGAATAGACTCCTCCTACTGCCGCAATCTTGCCCACGATGTTGTCCAGATATAGTCCCAGCCCAATCATGAATGGTGTGAAGAGCACTCCAGCCAGCATGAGTCCAACATTGAACATCCACGCCAGTTCGGAAACTCCGAGTTCTCCAAGCTCTGACACTGTATGATTGAACATTGAATATGGTTCTCCAAGAGACCCGGTATAGAACAGCTGGGGGGTAAGAATAAAGACAAGACCGATGGCTGATCCCGCAAGACCCCAGATGGGAAAGTGATTCTCGTTCACAAACTCTCCAAGTTTCATTTGAATTATCCCTCTGTTCTGAGTGAGAAACCAGCAGATAGTTCTACTGACTTCTCCTCTTTTCTCGTAGACACAGGTTATTTCGCGAAATATGAAGGGAAATATTGCTGGAATATATCATAGCTACGTATATTTACCCTTTTCAAATTTCTAGTCGCAAGACCGTGTTTGATACTAGTGGAGTTTCTTGATGATGCAGGCAACAGACCTTGTGCTTGATTTGATTCTTATTTTCACGTTCATTATATTCTATGTCACCGTGGCATGGGGTCTGATCCACTATTCCAAGCGACAGGGTTACAGAATCTGGGCCATTGGTTGGTTGGTCTACACAGTTGGTGCTCTCCAAGGTGGTTTTGCCTCATCACCTGTGGGACTCTCCCCTCTCGATTTCATTGCCATCAATACCATGTTCATTGGAATCACACTCATCCAAGATGGAATCCGCACAACAGAAATTACCAAGAATCGATTACGATTCTACGCAGGGGGAGTTACTTTCTTCACCTGTTTTCTACTCCTGGGTCTAATCTTCGAACTTGGGTTTCAGTACGTCTTTATGCCTCTAGGTTTCTATGTTGCATATGTCTGTATTTTCTCTGCTCGGGTTGTCCTTCGCTTTGAGGCTACCGGACACATGTCGAATTGGTGGTTGGTCCTTGGTTTTATGATATGGGCAGGTTCTTGGTTTATCGTACCTTTCACAATAATCAACTTTAGTTTATTCGACCTTTTCGTCACTTTGCAGGCTTTAGGAGTCATCATTACAGCATCATCGATGCTAACGATGTTCACAGGAACGGTCACCAGAGACCTTGAGAATCAATATCAAATCTCAAATATCATCTCTGGTCTGGTCCAGCATGACATTAGAAACTATATCCAGACAGCTAGAAATGCACTCGAATTGACTGAGAGAGAAGATGTTATGGAGAACCACTGGATTAACATAGCAAATGAGGTGTTGGAAGACGCTGGAAATTTCGTTGATGAGATGAGAGACATTATAGTGTCCATCAACCAAGCGAAGATTGCCTCTGAGAAGATCCCCTTATCGTTGACTATTGAGAAGGTAGTAGAGCGAGTGATAAAGGAGTATAGTCTCACTCCTGAGCAGATAGAAGTTCAGATACCTATGGATACCATGATTGATAATTCAAGGCTGGTAGATGAGCTTCTTTGGAACATTCTTGACAACTCATTCAAACATGGAAGTCCCTCTCTTTTCGTCAGTGCCAAAGTCAATCAAGCTAATATTGTTGAGTTGGATATCAGTGACAGAGGTGGTGGGCTCTCCGAGGAACTCAAGGCATTTCTGAACTCCACAGAGTCATTGAAGAAACCTGACCAACCATTAGTGGGACTTGGTATGCTTCTCATCCGTGGTATTGCCTCACTATGTGGAATTAGTCTTCATGTCACTGATAACATTGCAGACATGAGCGTGATTGGCACCACCTACCATCTCAGGTTCAATGAGTCGAAGTGAATCGAGCTCGTCTATCGGTTTGCATCCTTTCTCATCTTATCCCTGATTTTAGAAAGATAGGAGGATGCATAGTCAATGAAATAGAATGAACCAATTGGGTCTGGAAATGCCTCTCTGAGCTTCTCTGCAGGCATATCAGCAATGGCTCCCAGTGCAGAGATGATTTTAGCACCATGGTCAGAGACCGATGGTGGCGGTCCAAAACAACCCTTGCATGGAGTACCTTTGGATGGACAGAGTGCTCCGCAGAGACCTATAGTGGCAAATCCCAAGCACAGATATCCCTGATCAAGCAGGCACTTTGTCGGATCAATTTTCCCCTCAAAGGTCCTGTGAAACTGCTTGATTTTTTTCTCCTCTCTCTCCAAGGGGCACTGGTCACAGACAGTCTTGTCAGGGAGGTCATAGGGTTTGTTGTCAAGAAGCGCTAGAAGGGCATCGAGAGTATTGTCACTCGTTGGAGGACAACCGGGGAGGATCATATCAACCTCTACTAGGTCTGGATTTGGTCTAATGCTCTCTAAGAACTCAGGTACGTTCTCGTCAGGAATCCTCCCTTCTGTGATTGTTTCTATCTCGAGGAATTTTCTGTTGAGGAGGTCCTTCAGCTCCCACTGATTGCCAAGGCCTTGAATACCTCCGTATGCTGAACATGACCCCCAGGCAACGAGAATCTTGCTCTTCTCTCGCATGACTTCAAGGAGATGGAGGTCTTCCTTTGTCCTGCAACTACCCTCGACCAGGCCAATATGGACTGATTTCTTTGGGAGTGTCTCCAGGTCATGGAGCTTGTAGTCCACGACTGCTGGCCAATAGACAATCTCCAACTTTGGCAAGACATCAAGCAGCCTCAGATGAATGTCAACGAGTGATTGGTCACATCCCCAACATGAGCTCAGCTGTGCAAGTGCAATTCGCTTGGTCTTTGCCATAATCTAAGTTCCCCTCCTGACCGGATTTGGTCCGAGCAACTTGATACGCTCAACCATCATAGTAACACCCTCCGAGAAGACATCACCTTCAGCTGCGCTAGCCCACTGTAGATGTACTCTCTCGGGCTCTATTCCCGCCTGCGTTAGCAGACTCTTCAGGAGTACGAATCGTGCCTCCATCTTCAGGTTGCCACTGGTATAGTGACAGTCTCCGGGGTGACACCCAGACACCAGAATACCATCAGCTCCCTGATGTAGGGCATCCAAAATGAATGAGATGTCAATCCTCCCTGTGCAGTTTACCCTGATGATTCTGACGTTCGGCGGCATCTGCATCCTGCTCGTCCCTGCTAGGTCAGCTCCAGCATATGAGCACCAGTTACAGCAGAAGGCAAGAATACGTGGCTCGAACTGGTCTGTCTTCTTTGGTTCGTCCTTTGACTTTGAAACGCCAGTTGATTTTGGAGAGATGCCAGACACGCATGAGCCTCCTTGGACTTGTCGGCACCAAAAAGCCCCTGCTATTAAGCTTCCTGCTCTTGACATCAATTCCTAGCAACAGTTTTATGCTGGGAGAAGAAGATAGAACAAGGATATAGTATCCGATGGTGGAATTGAGTTGATTATCGCCTTTATCATGGCCAAGGTCGAGTCGACAAAGTCGCGAGCTATTCTGGATGAGGTTCGCAACCTCGAGCAGGTCGAAGAGGCCTATCTGATTTATGGGGCATATGACCTTCTGATTAAGTGCGTCTTCAAGACACCTGAGGCGCTGAGCTCTTTTGTAGTCAATGAGCTCCGAAAGGTTGATGGTGTGAAGGACACAATCACTAATGTCTGTGCAACCTGCGAGTAGAAATACATCTGATTAACTACTGAACAGGGATTATTCTCACTTCCAATAGTACTCAAAGTCGCAACAGTCATCCTTCTGCATGACAGTTTTCTCTCGTTTTAGTCCCAGGTTTGGATGTATCTCTGGCGTTGTAGCAAAGTCATGTTTACAGTAGAGTAAATAGCCGATGTCAGCGGCATCAAGCTTGTTGAAGACTGTGCCATAGATGCACTCATCCACGATGCACACAGACTTGGTATCTGTTTCCTCGACTATGGAAACGGTCTCCATATTGTTCGTGTTGAGGTCTTCAACCCATTCTTTCAGTAGGACCTTAACATCCTCGAAGGTTTCTGGGGGTTTCTTCTGCGAAGCGATGACCGATTTGATGTCATTTATCGCATTTCTCTCTGCCCAGTCTGATACTATCTGATGGGCTCTCTCTCTCCCCAGGACTCTCTCCATCTCACGGATGAGGGAAACCAGCTTCTCATGAGTCGCAGTATGGAACTCCTCGAGTGTCATTTGTACCTTTGTCTGAAACTTGTCCGGTGTCATTTTTCTCGCCTACAATAACCCAACTTCTTTTCCCTCTTTTGTCAACCCCAATCTCTTGAGAGTTTTCTCAGTCGGCAAGCCACTCTCAAGTGCCCATCCTCTTTCCCTATAGTACTCGTCAAGCATCAAATCGAGTTCCACGACCTCACCTGCAGATGGTCCTAGAGGAGCCTTGTCCTTTGTGAGTCTGTCAGGTAGGCAGTCATCCTCCCTTGTGATGCCCAGCCTGGCATTGAACAACCTGTTGAGATTGACGATGCGCTCACCAATGATCTGCAAATCCCCTCCCTTCATGTCAAGGCCATTATGAATCTTAAGAGCGAGGGCTATGTCATTGTAGAAGAACTCTGGAGGAATCTGTGTGCCATATTTGCAAAGACCCACACTCTCCACCATGACCATGAAGTCCTCGCACTCCTTGACCATGATGCCCTTGTACTTTGGATTCAGACGATCTGCCATCTCAGGTAGGTACTCTTTCCCAAAACGTTCCCTAATCTCGTCGTCAAAGCCAGCTTCGTCGAGGACTGGGAATGCATAGAGATGGTCTGCTCCACGGGCTGCTGTGACTGCTGCTAGACCCATGGACTTCTGTGCTCGTGGCTCCTGCCCAGCAATCTCCTGCTTCTTCACTGCCATGACGAACCTCTCAGTCCCTCTACCAATTCTCTCAGCAGCTCTCGCGCTACCTTCTGCAAGGATGTCCCCAAAGCCCTCCCTGAATGCTATCATTCGCGTGAGGTTCACCACAGTTTCATGGTTCCCCCAGCTCAGATCAATACCACCAGTGTCATCACCTGTCAGGAGTCCTTCATCCCATGCCTCCATTGCCCAAGAGATGGTTGCTCCAAGTGAGATTGTGTCCATCCCATACTGATTTGAGAGATGATGGCCGAACAACACGGACTCAAGATTGTCGTTTCCACATCTTGAGCCCATGGATGATTGGGTTTCAAACTCGGGAGCACCCCCCTCAAAGGCATATGGTCCGGTCCTGACAGCCGTGTAACGTCCGCAGCGTTGTAGACATGAGAAGTCCGCCCTCGCCTTCACAAGGTATTTCTCATTGATGGCATCACCACTTATCTTCTCGAATCCGTCAAAGACGCCCTGCTTCATGTTGTAGCTGGGCAGTCTGCCAATATGCTGCATCAGTTCTACAAGGCTCGTCGTACCATACTTTATGCGGCCTGGAGTGAACGGGTTGGCCATCATCCGCTTGTGAAACACATCCATCTGTTTCAGGTAGTTTGCTGGGTCGGCAACCGTGAGCTTCCCAGTCCCTCTCACGGAGACCGCCTTCAGTTTCTTTGCCCCCATGACCGCACCTAGTCCAGAGCGTGCTGAGGCACGGTCTCGGTCGTTCATGATGGCTGCAAACCTCACGAGGTTCTCTCCTGCCGGTCCTATTGAGAGGATCCTGATCTTCCTCCCATGCTTGGACTTGAGGATGTCATCAGTTTCAAAGACATCCTTTCCCCAGACTCCAGCATCCTCTGCATCTAGGAGTTCAACAACATCATCTCTAATATTGAGATATACCGGGTTTGCGGATGCCCCTGTGAAGATGATTGCATCATAGCCTGCAAACTTCAACTCTGCCCCCCAGAACCCCGCTGCATGACTCTCACCCCAGACGTCGGTCAGTGGTGAAAGTGCCGCAATGACATGCCTCGATGCTTGAGGAAACATGGACCCAGTGAGAAGCCCTGTTGCCATTCCTAGGACATTCTTCTCACTCAGGGGGTCAATGCCTACTGGGATGTTATCGAAGAGGACTCTTGACAGATATCCCGCACCCAATAGGTACTCATTGATCATCTCCTCGTCCAAGGGACGTTTTTCGATTACTCCCCTTGTCAGGTCTATCCAGAGAGTCTTACCACCAACTCCGTGTATCATAGCCCCTCCTCCTTGTCGTAGATCTCCTCTCTATGTTTCTCGTATAATCCTCTCATGCTCCCATCCTTGTCCCTCTCTGCGAGCTCTCTCTCAGTGGTCATGAAAATCGCGTCTGCAGGACAACGGTCTACACACTGTCCGCACTGGATACACTTGAACGCCTTCCCAGTGTCGGGATGAATTCGAATTGCATGATACGGGCATGCCTTGACACACTCTCCGTGGCTAAGACACTTCTTGTTATTGACAATCACAACACCCTTTGAGGTGCGTGTTATTGCTTGCTCTGGACAGGCGGCTATGCACGGTGCATCCTCGCAGTTTCTGCAGAAGAGAGGAAAGTCAAGAGCTGGCTCAATCCTGAGAACCCTGTTACGCGCTCGTTCAGGACTGATCACCTTGTAATAGTACATACTGCAGGTGTTTGAGCAAGTCATGCATCCTGAGCATACTCGCGGGTCTCCAAATACAAACTTGAGTTCAGTCAAGGTTCATTCTCCGAGAGGTTTCTCCCCACTGCCCATTGCCTGGAACCTACCATGACCTGGCTTCACGGTCACTTGCCCCTCCTTGAAAGCCTGCACACCTCTGACGAATGTCATGACAGGCACTCCTTTCATTATCATACCCTCGTAGAGTGTCCATCCGCATTTTGACTCCATCATGTCTGCCGTTATCTTTTCTTCCTTATTCTGATCGATAATGACGAAGTCCGCATCTGCTCCGATGCGGAGGACGCCTTTCTTTGGATAGAGACCAAATATCCTTGAAGGATTTCGAGAACAGATCCGCAAGAGTCGTGAGTATGAGAGGCGTGCCTTGTTGATACCTTCAGACATGAGAATCCTTAGAATGGTCTGTATCCCATCAACTCCTGACCACGCTTCTCTGATGTCTTCAGAGCCCCTCTCTTTCATCTCAATGGGACAGGGTGCGTGGTCGCTGACCACCATATCAATAGCGCCTCGAAGCAGAGCCGACCAGAGTGCTGCTCTGTCCTCTCTGGTCCGTAGAGGAGGATTCATCTTGCTCTTGGGACCCAAGCGATTCATGTCGTCCCGATAGAAGACGAGATGATGCGGACAGACCTCTGTCGTCACCATGACGCCCCGCAGTCTTCCTCTCTCCACCTCCTGTACCCCTTCCTTGGTGGTCACATGTGCAATGTGGAGGTGCCCTCCTGTCTGTGCTGCGATATCGATGTTCTGTCTGATTGCTAGCTGTTCAGCAAGGTTCGGTCTGGCGAGTGAGTGACTGATGGGAGCATCCCAATCTCCCTCCATCTCCTTGCTGAACTCGTCCAAGATGCCTTGGTCCTCAGAATGAATTGTGAGATGTCCCCCATACTCAGATATCGCACTCAGGCACTTCACAAGGACGCCATTACTTGTCTGATAAGGCGCTGAGTTGAAAGCCTTGAAGGCTGCTATCCCTCTCTCGACGAGGACTGGTATTGCCACATGATTCTCAGAGTTCATCATCCCTGCATAGAATGTAAAGTCTGTTACACTAATCTCCTCCCCCCGAGCGATCTTCTCCTCCACAGCCCCAATGGTGTCAACCTGATTGGTGAGGGGCATGTCAACAAACGTGGTGACCCCACCTGCCACTGCCGCTTTTGAGCCAGTGGTGAAGGTCTCGTGCTCTAGCATCGTTGGGTCATGGATGTGTGCATGAGCATCAATAAGTCCCGGCATCAGGACCTTGCCTTCAGCATCAATGACTGTTTCAGCCTCTGGAAGGTGTTCATTGCGTGCGATAATCACAATCTTTCCATCTACGACTCCGATTCCTCCATGAGTCATCCCGGACTCCAGCAGAAGTTTAGCATTCTTCACTACAAGGTCAACGGTCACTCTGCTATGTTTTCGGAACGTTGAGGTGACAGTACTGCTCATTCATCCCCCTCCAACAGGTGGAAACAACGCCACAGAATCGTTATCTTTGAGAATGGTTGCATAGCCATCGAGGAGCTCAATACGCTTACCAT
Organism: Candidatus Thorarchaeota archaeon; assembly: GCA_016840685.1. Classification (GTDB taxonomy): domain Archaea; phylum Asgardarchaeota; class Thorarchaeia; order Thorarchaeales; family Thorarchaeaceae; genus SMTZ1-45. The sequence continues at coordinate 21,685 of JAEORX010000007.1, read as the reverse complement.
TCACCATGCATGAGAAGAACTGCTTGAGTTCTCCAGTATCCTTGTTGAGAGCTGTTTCCTTGAACTTGGTCCCATATGTCTGAACAAGCAGGTCCAGAAGTTCTCTGATATTATCTGCCTCGAGCTCTATGCTCTTGACTCCTGTGATTTCACGGACAGTCGCGAAGAACTTCACCAAGACATGGGCCAAGATTCCACACCCAACATACCGAGAAGGAATGAGAGATTAAAACCGTTGCCTTCTGCCCCTTCAGGCAGAGAAGTTATAGGAAACAGTCGGAAACAAGACCAATGGTCATAGAATGGAAATAATTGTGGTTGGACACCTCAGTAGAGACCTGATAGTCACGCCAGAGACTAGAACAGAGATGCTTGGTGGTGGCACAGCATATGCAATGCTGGCTCCTGCAATCGGTGCTTTTGGCGCAGGTATTGTGACCAAGGTCGGGTCTGATTTTAATGCCACCTATAAGATAGACCTCATTGCATCAGGCCTCAACCTCGCTGGATTCCATCAGGAGGGTCCAAAGACAACTCGATTCATCAATGAATATGACATAGATGGTGAACGTACACAAAGGGTAGAGGCGCTTGCCCCTCCGATCAAGCCGTCAGATTTCTCAGATGCGCATTCTGAGGCAAGCATCGTTCACTTCTCTCCTCTCTCAGGAAGTGAGATAGACAAGCAATGCTATAACACAGCCCGTGAGGAGGGCGCCTTGGTCTCACTGGATGTTCAAGGCTATCTGAGAACAATAGCTGCTGACGGCCTTGTGTCTCTCCAGAGCTGGCAAAAGAGTGATGAGATACTTGGACTAGTGGACGTCGTCAAGCTGCATGACTCTGAACTCAACGCCATCAATGCAGAAGAGTCCGAGCTCTCAGTAGTATCTCATATTCTTGACATTGGTCCCAGAATCGTCATTGTCACGAGAGACTATCGGGGCTCTACTATTTACACCCATAATTCCCAGGTAGACATTCCGCTTGTCCTCGCAGATGCACAGGTTGACTCAACAGGGTGTGGAGATACCTATGCTATTGGCTTCCTGCTAGAGTACATGAGGTGTGCGAATGTGGCGCGTGCTGGTCTCTTTGCAGCAACATGCTCGTCTTACAATGTAGAAACCCTGGGTCCCTATGATATGCCTGATCGGGTGCAGGTTGAGACCCGAATGCAACCCTATTTGCAGTCATGAATGGAAGTGTTTTTCTTTAGTTCTCTGACCCATCTCTCAGTGTAAGGGGAACCAGTATGATAGATGACATGGACGCTCTAATGGAGAAGTATGAAGTTGATGGTCTGTTCACGTACGATAGCCCGTTCAGCTCCCCCAATCTTCTGTGGCTCACAGGGTTCCGATCAAGCGATATGATTCTGTATCTGAAGAACAAGGGTGAACCGGGAATCATTGGTTCCTCGTTCAATGCTCTCGACCGTGTCAAAAAGGAGAGCTTCGTGAAGAAGACCTATAATCTGACCGAGCACATTGTCCAACTCCTCAAGGAGGACAAGGCCGTCAGGAACAATGAGGATGCAATTATTGCACCCATGCTTCGAGACGAGTTCACCGGTGGGACACTTGGAGTCCCAGATGAAATTCCAACAAGTAGACTCGTAATTATCCAGGACTTGGGTTATGATGTCAAGGTAGTCCGTGACCTAGTCCCTGATGCTAGAGCAACTAAGTCCTTAGAAGAGGTCAAAAAGATCAGAAAGGCAGGGGATGCCACTGTTGGAGCCATCAGCAGAGTCATTGACCTCATAAAGGACTCTGATGTGGGAGCGAATAAGACACTGATGTACAACGGTATGCCCCTGACCGTTGGACAAGTGAAGCTTGCCCTCGAGCACTTTCTACTGGACAGGAACGCAGAGTGTTCTGAGGACACAATCCTTGCAGTCGGTGAAAAAGCATTTGACTGGCATTATCTGGGCAGTCCAGATGATGAACTGAAGGCTGAAGTTCCAATAATCCTCGATGTGTTCCCTCGACTCAAGCAGGAGCGATACATTGCAGATGTCACACGGACAATTGTAAAAGGAACCCCCTCGAAGAGAGTGAAAGAGATGTTTGAGGCTGCTCAGGCTGCAGCAGATGCAGCCGTGGACGCGCTCACTGATGGTGCGTTGATTGATGATGTGAACCTCGCGTGTTTCACAAAGCTGAAGCAACTCGGGTTTGACTCTAGAAGACTCAATCCCGAGGCAAAGGATGGCATGACCCATGGTCTTGGTCATGGCATTGGATTGGAGGTACACGAACAACCAAGTATGTATCGTCGGGAGGATCATTTCATTGAAGGACATGTCATGGCAATCGAACCTGGTGTCTACTTTGAGAAGATTGGTGGTGTCAGGATAGAGAATGACTATGCGGTCACCAAGAGAAAGGCGGAACTCCTCACTAGGAATCTTGACACAATGCTCTGGGTCTAGTCCACACTCAAGGCATGATATGGACACACAGAGATACACATACCGCAGGCTTGACAGAGGTCCCTGTCAATCTTGAAGAGATCTTTTCCCTTGTCCACAGTGATTGCTCCGTAGACACATGACTTTGGACAAAGGCCACACAGAGTGCACTTCTCCATGTCCACCATGGGCGGTGGAGTCAAAGTAGCACTTCCATCCATGTATGGGAGTGCAACCCCTCTGATGTCTTTCAGTGAGTCATACCCATGAATCTTGAGCCACTCTGTTGTTTCACGAGCTATCCTTCCATAGATTGTGTGCCCCTCAAGTATGGCGGCTGTGCAGACCTGAGTTGCAGCTGCTCCTGCCATTGTGAACTCTATGACATCTGCACCGGATGCGACTCCACCTACTCCAATGACCGGTATCTTCACAGATTTGGCTATTTCTGCAATGCATCTCAATGCAATCGGCTTCAGTGCTGCACCACTCATCCATCCATAACCGTCACTGCTTCCGAGCATGGGTTTACCAGTCTCGATGTCAATTCTCAAGCATGGACCATAGGTGTTTATGCCAACTATTCCATCAACATATGGTTCCAGGGACTTGGCTATCTCCACGACATCGCCCTTTGGACTGAGTTTGGCAAAGATGGGTATCTCCACGACCTCTCTCAGTGCCTTTGCTATCTTGGTATGACCCCCCACATAGTGAGTACTGAACTCGATGGCATGCACTCCTGCCTTCTCGAGCTTTGGACCAAGCAGAGAAACCTCTTCCGGTGTGTAACCGACACTAGCCACCAATGGTAGACCTGAACTGAGAGCTATGGCGTATTCTTTCTCTAACCACTGTTCAATAGATAGCTCGCTCCAGAGTTCAGCATTGAGAATCCCTCTTCGAGATCCAACTCTGCCCTCTTTCAGTGCAGCCATATTTGGATGGGGTACATCTGCTGGCTTGACGCTGACGGTCTTTGCAACAAGACCTCCTACCCCCCCAGCCGCGGCGTTCAGTAGGGTCATACCATCTCTAGAAGATGGACCTGCTGCAGTCATGACTGGATTCTTGAGTTTCAGTCCTGCAAATTCAGTGGTAATGTCAGTCATAGTATGTTTTCTGATACCACTGACATAAAGTGTTTGCCTAGTCGCGAAGTAGTATCAGTTCTCAGCATCGATGATGTCAGCTGGGTCGATGTCCTCCACATCTGTGCCCATTTTTTGCAGATTGATTATCGCAATCTCATAGGCCTTGAGAACATCAGCTTTTGTTATGTAGCCAATCATCTTGCTAGGCGCTGATGGATTGACAATGACTGCATGCCCCTCATCTCGATTGATCATGGCCTGAAGTGCACTATCCATGGTACAATCTGGTGCAAGATGGAGAAACTCCGGATTCATGAGTTCTCGGACCTGGTATTCTCTCCCATCCTCCTTTGGAGCTTGAAATAGATCCTCAGCAATCATTATCCCAATTATGTTACCAAAATCATCCACCACTGGGAATTTTGTGTGATGCGTCTTGTCAATGATTTCAAACACCTGAGATGTGGTCATAGTAGGATGCAACATCGTCGGGTCTTTTGTCATCACATCGCCAACATGAATGGTCCTGAGAACCTCCACATGAGTGCCTCTCTGTAGCCTCACACCCCTTCTTGACAGTTTGAGCGTGTATATGCTCTCAGTTTCCATCAATGAAGACACCAGATATGATGCAGAAACTGCAATCATAAGGGGAAGTATCAGGGAGTAGTCAGCGGTCATCTCCATCAACATGACTATGCAGGTAATCGGGGCGCGTCCAGCTCCAGCGAACAATGAAGCCATGCCCACCAACGCAAAGGCCATTGGTTGTGTAACTGCCCACGGGGTAACCACTGAGAAAAGCAGTCCAAAGGCACCACCAAAAGCAGCTCCCATGAATAGAGTTGGTGCAAACACGCCACCAGAACCTCCTGAACCTAGCGTGATACTGGTCGCAAGAAGCTTGAAGATACCAAATATGATGAGGGCTCCTAATGCCACGCCTCCTATCAGAGTCGCATCAATGAATGCATAGCCTACTCCCATTATTGCCGGGTAGTATGGTTGCGTTGCTGTGACTTCTCCAGAGTATACGAAGATGTCTTCAAAGTAAATAGTTCCTAAAGCAAGAACTCCAACGAGCAAACCACCAATTGCTGGAAGAAGATACTTGGAAACACGTAGTTTTTCAAGCAGGTCTTCAATCGCATAGAATCCCCTCATCCAGATGACGCTCACTATTCCAAATACGATGCCAAGAACAAGATAGAACAGAAGTTCTATCGGGTGTCCCATGACGAAGAGTGGGGCTTGAAATGAAACAGACCCTCCAAGCACAAGTTCGGCAAGTGCTGTTGCCACAACGGATGCAAGTATGACGGGGAGGATTGAGAATCCTATTATTCCTCCTGCTAATACTTCGATTCCAAAGAGCGACCCACCCAATGGTGCATTGAAAGTGGCAGCAATTCCTGATGAAAGTCCACATACTACAAGTGTTCTTCTTTCTCTTTTATCGAAATTCAGAACAGATGCGACAGCAGATCCTGCACCAGCTCCAATCTGAGCGATTGGTCCTTCACGACCGCATGAACCGCCTGAGCCTATGCAAATTGCTGATGCCACACTCTTAAGAAGAGGAACACGAAACCGTATCTTACCTTCGCGGAGAGCATATGCCTCTATGACTTCTGGTACTCCGTGTCCTTTTGCCTCAGGTGCATACTTCACAACGATAAAGGCAACAATTAGCCCACCCACAAAGGGGGCTGCCAACCATCCGAGTATTCCCATCACCTGCGGTAAGAAGAGGAATAAGACACTAAAGTTTAGAATTAGAAATCTAAAGATAATTGCTGCAAGGCCTGAAACTACACCAATCAGAGCTCCTGATGCATACAAGATAACCTGTCTCTTCATTGTTTCCCTTTGAGTCATCTCTGATTGTCGCCTTCTATATGGGCGTGCGAGTATGCCATCTGCTTTTTGTCGGGTTATGACCCATCACTTAAAGATACTCCTCTTATCTATAAACCTCTTCCGAGCCAATATCTTCTACATCCACACCAACCTTTTGTAACCTTATGGCTGCAATCTCGTGTGCCTTGAGTATGTCTGCCTTTGTTATGTAGCCAATCATTCGTCTGGGCTTGTTTGGATCAACAATTACAGCATGCCCCTCATCTCGCTTGATCATAGCCTGAAGCGCACTGTCCACAGTAGAATCAGGAGGGAGATGTAGGAAATCGGGATTCATGAGGTCTCTCACACAATATTCCCTCCCCTCCTCCTCTGGCTTCTTGAATAAATCCTCTGCAATCAGAATACCAAGAACGATGTTATCGTTATCGATTACAGGAAACTTTGTATGTTGTGTCCGGTCAATAACTGAAAAGACATCGGACACAGTCATCTCAGTTGTTAGCACTGTTGGGTCAGTAGTCATTATCTCACCTACTCTGATGGTCTGTAGGACATCGATGTGCGCGCCACTTCTTAGATGCACGCCTCTCCTTACCAATTTCATGGTATAGATGCTCTCAGGTTCTATAAGGGAAGAAACTAGATATGATGCAGAAACTGCGATCATTAAGGGTAATATCAAAGAATAATCTGCTGTCATTTCCATTATCATGACAATACATGTGATTGGTGCTCGGCCCGTTCCAGCAAAGAGAGCGGCCATACCAACCAGCGCAAAGGCCATTGGCTGAAGAATACCACCCGGGATGATCATCGAACAGACCAAACCGAACGCCCCTCCAAATCCTGCTCCCATGAAGAGAGTTGGTGCAAAGACACCCCCTGATCCACCCGATCCCAGAGTGAAGCTTGTCGCAAGAATCTTGAGTAATCCAAAGAAGAAGAGCGCACCGATAGCTACCTTGTTCATCAAGACTGCATCAACAAAGGCATACTCGACTCCCATAATTGCTGGATAATAGGGTTGGTCTGGTGAGAATTCTCCAGAGTACCCGAATATCGACTCGAGATAGATGGTTCCTACGCCTATAAGTCCTGTAAGCAGTCCACCAATCGCGGGAAGGAGGTATTTTGACGTACGGAGTTTCTCAAGAAGATTTTCGATAGAATAGAACCCCCTCATCCATACAACACTAGTGACTCCCAAAATTGTTCCAAGACCAAGATAGAAAATCAGCTCGAGTGGATGTCCCGGATTGAAAATTGGTGTTTGGAATGAAGCCGCTGGACCAAGCACATAAGATGAGATTGCTGTAGCGATAACCGATGCCAGAATGACTGGGAGGATTGAGAAGCCAATTACTCCTCCAGCTAACACCTCTATCCCAAATAGAGTACCTCCAAGAGGTGCATTAAAGGTGGCAGCTATTCCAGCTGAGAGACCACACACAAGAAGTGTCCTCTTTGCCCTCTTGTCAAGATTAAGAAGAGTCCCAACCATAGACCCAACACCAGCTCCAATCTGAGCTATTGGCCCCTCACGACCACAGGAGCCACCAGTGCTTATACTGATGGCTGAACCAATACTCTTTAGAATTGGCACACGAAAACGGATGTTCCCCCCACGGAGGCTATATGCCTCCATAGCTTCAGGAACTCCATGACCTTTTGCTTCTGGGGCATATTTCAAGACAATAAGAGCTACAAGCAGACCCCCTAAGCTTGGAAGGACGACCCATCCAACCACACCCAAGACCTGTGGAATGATGACGAATACCCTACTCATATAGAGAATGAGCAGCTTAAACAGGATTGAGGTAACTCCTGAGATTACACCAATAATAGCTCCCAACGTGTACAGGGTAATCTGCTGCTGCATCATACTCCTTTCAATCATCTCTTCTTTTCGCCCTTAAATGGATAAAACAGACTAGCTATTACTCCATCATTCGACTTTGCTCTTCACTTAAGGATAATCCTGCCATGTCAGTAATGCGTAACTACCTTGTCATTCCACGCGGTTTCAGGTCTTCAATCACAAAATCAAGATCGAGGTCTGTGAGTTTTGATTCAAACGGGTAGCCAGTTTCTTTGTCGCATCCTCGATACTCATAATACTCATCCAGCATCTGATCCAGGTCTGGGAGACCCCCCTTTGAGGGTCCTGTTGGCATTGGTTCCTTCAGGAGTCTATGTGGCAGATTTTCATCTTTTCTCGTGATGCCAAGTCTGTGGTTGTAGGCTCTCCTAAGATGACTTATCCTCTCACCCACTCTCCTGACAAACTTCATGTCTGCCCATTCGGTCATGCCAGTCAAGGGAGGAATCACATTCACAAAGGTGTCAAAATAGTACATAGGTGGCCACATAGTCCCATACTTACAGATGACAGCTGAGTCTACAATTGCATAGAGATCTTCCATGTCCCAAATCAATTGTCCCTTATACTCTGGTGACATTATTTCCAAGATTGCTTCAGCTTTCTCCTCTCCAAATCTGGCAGCTGCAATTTCAGGGTATCCAAGTTCTTCAATACATGATATGCTTCTTAGGTGGTCCGCACCCCTGACATTTGTTGCATAGGTGAGTCCGATACTCTGGTGTGCACGTGGGTCCTGTCCTGACGCCTCGAGACCCTTTACATGCACTGCATACTTCCAGGCATCACCACCAATCTTCTCAGCAGCCTTTCTCACGCCATCCGCAAGAAGATCTCCAAACCCCTCCCGTCTGGCTATCTTTTCCACAAGGGCTGCCTGCGTCTCTCCATTGCCCCAGCTTAGGTCTAGCCCATCAGCATCCTTTGTTCCGATGATTCCCTTCTCGAAGAGCTCCATGGCGAAGCTGATTGTCTTTCCGGTGCTTATGGTATCCAAACCAAGTAGATCACACCTCTTACCTAAATGGAACACAGACTCAATATCACTGTTCAAGCAGTTCGAACCAAAGGCCATTATTGTTTCATACTCTGGCCCACCAATGGGACCGGTTGGGTATTTACCCCCATTGACACGAATGATGTACTTGCATCCAACTGCGCATCCATGACACGCCTCTTGTGCAATCCTGTACTTCTCAGCTATGATCTCTGGACCGATATCATCCGCATTCTCAAAGAAGCCAGTCCAATGATTCTTTGTTGGGAGTCTACCAATCTCATTGATTATTGCTACTAGGTCGGTTGTACCATACTTTCTCAGAGATGCGAGTGATTCAGTCCATAGGGGATCATTGATCCGTTCCATCTCTATTTCATTGGCCTCAAAGTACTTGTCCATATCATGGACCTCGATCCCCTGAGCACCACTTGCAGCCACAGCCTTGACATTCTTTGACCCGAGTACGGATCCCAGGCCAGTCCTTCCAGCGGCCCGATAGAAGTCCACAATGATTGACCCGTACAGTACCGCGTTCTCGCCTGCAGGACCTATGACTCCAGTCTTTATTGTTGGGTCCTTGTGGTCCTCTCGTATCATCTGAGTTGTCACATTGGTCTCTTTACCCCAGAGGTGAGATGCATCAAGAAGCTCTGCTGTGCCATCTCGAAGGAACAGATAGACCGGTTTCTCAGACCGTCCATTGAAGAGCACAAAATCGAATCCTGAATACTTGATCTCCGCTCCCAGAAACCCTCCAACATGGCTCTCTCCCCATACTCCAGTCAGGGGACTCTTTGATGCAAACATCATTCTCCCTGAAGGCGAGAACAGAACTCCGGTTAGTGGCCCCGTTCCTAAAACCAAGACATTCTCTGGACCAAGAGGCTCTGTATCTGGACCCGTCCTCTCCCAGAGGATCTTTGCGGCAACCCCACTCCCACCAAGATAGAGCCGTGCCCATTCCTTCTCCAGTTCTTTCTTGTGGACCTTCCCCTTTGTCAGGTCTACATCAAGATAGTACCCAGCATATCCCTTGTATGGAAATGTCATTCGATCACCTCTCCCGTCTTCATTCCAATCGTCTGATAGGCTAAATCGATTCCCTCCCTCCTCGCCTTGAGGCCTTCGGTCTTGGCCTCAACAAGACTGATGGCTCCATATTCACAAGCCTTGACGCAAGCCGGGTCTCCACCACACAGGTCACATTTTATTGCCTTGCGTGTCCTCGGGTCCAGCTCGATTCCCCCGTAGATACATGCTGTGACACAGTTCATACACCCAATGCACAACGTACTGTCCACGTACAGGATTCCCTTCTCATTTTGTCTGATTGCTCCATTCGGACACGCATACTCGCATAGCGGGTCCTCGCACTGAAGGCAGACCATGGGTACCACAAGGTTTCTGGTTTCGTCCTTCAGAATCTGTATTCTCGATCGTCTTGGATTGAAGGATTTAGTGTGCTGGACAGAACAAGCCAGCTCACAGTTTCTACATCCAGTACATTTCTGCAGGTCGATTGCAAGGAATCTCTTCAAGAAGTGATCTCTCCGAAACTTGTACAGTCGTCCCCCTCATATTTTCATCACTTTAAGATGTTGTCCTAGGGCGAATACATCTTACTAAAGTATATGTGTCCGCTTTACGAGCGCCAAACGCCCGTCACCACTTATCACTCAGGTTAGGAGTTAGCAATGGACACAGAAGTGGGACCATGACAGAATCCTATGAGCGAGAACCGTCCCCTAGTAGAAAACAGTTCAGACAAGTAGTTGATAGTATGCTAATCCCTGTTCTCGAGTTCGACAAGAGGTTCATACTAATCTACGCAAACCCTCCCGCTCTGAAGCTGCTACAACTGTCTGATGAACCCCTTGCCTCAAACATCACTGCTGCAGACCTTGTTGCACCTGAGCAAATCTCACTTGTAGAAGATGGGCTTAAACGACTCAGGAACGGAGAACCTTCAGTTTCCATCTCGATACGAGTTGTAAGAGGTGATAATGTACGAATCCCCACTCAAGTCTATACGAATAAGGTAGTGGAAAATGGTGAGATTATCGGTTATGTTGTTTATATCGTTGACCTGAGTCGGAGAGAGGCTGCCGAGGGGAAAATGCTTGCGCGAAAAGAGATACTGGAATTCATGGTTGACTACTACAGTTTTGCCGGCATGATTATTGTCGATGATGACTACAAGTTTGAGTATGTAAATGACAAAATGTGTGATATCCTTGGATATAGGAGGAGCGAGCTCCTTGGTCATGACTTCAGAGAGTTTCTGCATCCCGACAGCGCAGACCTTGTTGCTGAGAGGTATCGAAAGCGGCAAAGAGGTATAACGGTACCATCACTCTACGAATTCCAAGTTATCAGGAAAGACGGTGAAGTCGTCGATATTCGCATGAACGTGGGGACTATCAGGAGTGGTGATGGCAGAATAATGACAGTCGCTCAGCTTGTTGACATCACTGATGAAAAACGGAGTGCCCTTGCTCTTCAGGAGAGCGAGCATAGGTACAGATCACTCATCGAGACAATGGACTCCGGTCTGGGAGTGGACAATGCTGATGGTGTGATGGTCCTCGCCAACGAAGCGTTGTGTAGAATGATGGGCTGTGATGACCCGGAATCTCTCATAGGCATCCCCATAACTGATATCATGCATGGATGGACTGAGAACAAGGTTCATGAGAAAATGGAACGGCGAAAGGAGGGTAAGATTGAGCACTATGAGGCTCTGTTAAAACACAAGTCCGGAGGGACCGTGCCAGTCATGGTTTCTGCGTCACCATTGAAGGGGCTCAATGGTGAGTTCTTGGGGAGTATCGCTATTTTCACCGATGTCTCAGATTTGAAGAAGACCGAGGCTGAGGTCTATTTCCTTCTCGATCTGTTGTTACACGACATAGGGAATCAACTTCAGCTCATTCTTGCTGGTGGCGACTTCCTTGATAAGGATGCGACAGCTGACCAGATTCTCCGTTCAAAGAGATATGTCATGGATGGTGCTCTCCGGTGTCTTGAGCTCATTCAGAAGGTCAGAAAGGCCGAGGAGGCAAAGACTGAACCGCTCAGTCCTGTTGACATCGTGCGGGTGATTCAGGCAGAGTCAGAGCTGCTCTTCAAGCAGCGAGGCGTGAGGGTCGAGATTGGAAAGATGCCATCCAAGGTTATGGTCTTGGCAGATCAGGCATTGAGCCAGCTTGTCTGGAACCTTCTTGAAAACGCTGTGGTTCACAATCCCATTGAAGATGAAAAGAAAGAGGTCATTATCAAGGGCAAGGTGTCGGGCAACACCTTCGAGCTGAGTATCTCTGATAATGGTCCAGGGCTCAGTCATGAGAAGAAAATCGAACTCTTTGAGCCCACTCGTCGATATGGAGGCGTTGGAGTACATCTTGTTAGGAGACTCGCTGAGAAATATGGCACCGCGCCTGAGGTGATGGACCGCGTCAAGGGTAAACCTGACCAGGGTCTGAAGATTGTCATCAAGCTCCAGATTGCTGATTAGTTCACATACACCGTAAGTGTTATGTCACGCGGTTGTTGGTAATCACTCCATAGAGGTGGTAGGTCCTGTCATCAAGATCGATTCTCATCAAGGATGGCTACATCCTGACACTGAATCCCAAACGTGAAACTATCACTGATGGGTATCTCCTCATAGAGAATGACACCATCATTGATATGGGGAAGTCTGATGACCTGAAGGGTCAAAGAGCCGAGCTCGTCATAGACGCAAAGAACAAGCTCGTCATGCCTGGGCTCATTGACACTCACACCCATCTTGCACAGGCACTTATCAGGGGTTGTGCGGATGACGTGTCTCTGGTGGACTGGCTCAAGAAGTACGTCTGGGTTCTCCAGGGCAACTTCACCAAGGAGGATGGTCGAGTTTCTGCAGACCTGTGTATGGCTGAGATGATACGGACTGGTACGACATCCTTCATTGAGTGTATGATTCACACCAGATACGGGTTTGATGGAATAGCCAAGAGGGTGGAAGAGGTGGGCATGAGAGGGGCACTGTCCAAGATCATCATGGACTCCACTGGTTATGCAGACAGCGATGACATCATGTATCCTGGGATGGTGGAGGAAACTGATGCCAGTCTTAGGGAGACCGATGAGATGTATCACAAGTGGCATGGTAAGGCTGACGGTCGGATTCAGGTCTGGTATGGTCTTCGTTCGCTTGGTGCGGTCACTCCTGCCCTGTTCAGGGATGTGGCACGTAGGACACGGGAGAAACGGACTAGGATGACCATGCATCTTGGTGAGGTCATTGATGATGTCCGGTACGTGAGAGAGAACTTTGGTACCAATCTGACGACCTTTGCTCGAGACCATGACCTCCTGGGTCCTGACATGGTGTTCGCACATGGCATTCATTTCGAGGATGAGGAGTTCCAGGTCCTTGCTGAGAGCAGGTCAAACATCAGCCACTGTCCAGCGAGTAACATGAAGCTTGCATCAGGATTTGCAAAGGTCCCCCAGATGCTCCAGGCTGGAGTGCCGGTTTCGCTGGGGTGCGATGGTGGTCCTTCAAACAATACCTATGATATGGTCCGGGAGATGCGCCTTGCAGCCCTCATTCACAAGTCATACTTCAATGACCCGCTCGTGGTGACTGCGGAGCAGGCTATCGAGATGGCGACACTAGGTGGTGCTGTTGCCATGGGTATCGACGACAGGGTGGGGTCTCTTGAGCAGGGAAAGCTCGCTGATGTGATCCTGATAAACCTCCATGAGCTGGGCTTGACACCACACACAAATCCTGTGTCAAATCTGGTCTACTCTGGCAATGGTGAGTATGTCGACACAGTGATTGTCAACGGTCGTGTCCTCATGCAGAACAAACGACTCCTGACTCTCAATGAGGAGGAGGTCATGAGGAAAGCCAGGGAGCACAGTGCAGCACTGATGAATCGAGCTGGAATCGACAACCTGCCAAAGTGGCCAGTCCGTTAGCTGATGATAGCCTCTCTCTCGAAGAGCTTCGCCCCGATTATGAGGAACACCAGCGTGAATCCTATCAGGTAGGCCACATTCCCAAGTAGGGCAATGGGAGTGCCAACCCCACTCAGGACAGCGTTCAGGAACAGTATCGCATGGGTGAATGGGATTGCTAGGATGAAAACCCCAAAAGGCCCTCCATACTGCAGGATGCTGCCTGTAAAACCAAGAATGCCTATCACAAAGGTGGGTACCAGCATGACCATGTTGTTGACTGACTCCGCAGTTGCCTGATCCTTTGCCAAGCAGGAGATGACAATGCCAATGCCAATGGCGCAGAGGAGTACGAGCAGCTGGCAGAAGATGATGAGGGGTATCGTCTGCACGTTCACTGTGTAGATGTTGATGTTGAGGTCTCTGATGTCTGGAGGGTAGTTTGCCACTCTGAGGATGATTGAGAGGTTATAGGTCAGGATGCCCACTGCTGTGAAGAATGAGTAGATCAGGAGGAGGATGAGTCCCGCCACGAGCTTTGACCCCAGGATTTTGAGCCGACTCATTGGCACGACCAGAAGTGCCTCCAGTGTATGCTTCTCTCGCTCACCAGCAAATGACCGTCCTACATATGGGGCTGGAGCCAAGACAGAGGTCAGCATGACTAAGAAGATTGCCAATTGATGACCATAGTTTGCCTCTGGCGAGATGGTGTACCAGTCAATCTCAAGGTCTCGGACCACAATGACTTCATCTATGATTGCCTTGGCAAACCCATCGATACGTGCTGCTGCTGCCTGGGCTCGGAAGTTCCCAGTGTTCAGCCAGATAACCATGGTACTTGTGGTCGTGTCATTCAGTTCCTGAGTGAAGTTCTCGGGTATCCATACCCACACCGATACGGTCTTCTCTGCCACAAGGCTCTCTCCATACTCTCTTGTGACATTAACAAGTGGGTTGATGAGTAGTGCGTCCTTGCTGGAGTTCAGAGCCTCATAGAGGGTCCTGCCCCACACTCCATCATCCTCAATTGTGATGTAGACCATCTCTGGCTCCTCTGATGTCTGAGCCACGATGAATGACAAGAATGCTCCCTGAAAGAACCAGGCAAACATAGGGCTGATGATGAACCCAAGGATGAGCCACCGTGAGCGGATGACCTCCTTGACCTCCTTCCTGAGCATCCAGACAGTCTTCATGTTCAACAGAGGTCGCTTCATACATCAACACCTCCGTAGACACCCTCGCCTGTCACTAGGCCGGTGAACACCTCCTCCAGGTTGGCTGCCTTGAACTTCTGCTCGAGCTCACTTGGCTTGCCGACTGCCACGAGTTTTCCCTCATTGAGAATGCCCACCCTGTCACACAGCTCAGAGACCTCATTGAGGTCATGAGTTGTCAGGATGATAGTCCTCTTCTCCTCCTGGCTCAGACGTTTCAGGACATTCCTAACAACCCGGGCTCCCAGTGTGTCCACGCCTGTGGTGGGCTCGTCCATGAATACGATCTCTGGCTCGATGATCAATGCTCGGGCAACCAATACCTTCCTCTTCATCCCTCCGCTGAACCCCTTCACCTGATAGTCCTCTCGGTCTCGCAGTGCCACGAGGTCCAGAAGCGTGTCTGCGCGTCGGTGCAGCTCCTTCTCAGGGATGCCATAGAGCCCTCCGTAGTAGACGAGGTTCTCACGGGCTGTGAGTCTGTTATAGATCCCAGCCTCCTGGGGTAATAGCGCGACCTTCTCTCTGATGTCATTTATCTCTTCAATGACATCCTTTCCGAGGACGGTGGCAGAGCCCTCTGTGGGGGTAAGTAGGCCAACGAGGATACGGATGAGTGTGGTCTTCCCCGCACCATTGGGCCCCAGGAGCCCAAAGACCTCTCCACGTCGGATCTCCAGATTGACCTTGTCGAGTGCAACGACTTCTCGTTTCTTTCCCTTCTCGAAGATCTTGGTGAGTCCTATAGTTGAAATCACAACATCACTCTGCATGGTCTTGTACTCTCTCATCACTTGACGCGGTCAACCTTTGGGAATGGTGGTTCCCCTTTCAGGTCAAGAAAGAACTCGTAAGCCTGTACGAGCTCCTCATCCTCTCCCTCAATAAAGAGGCTTATTGAACCTTCTGCGCCATTGACCCCACCAGCTGCAATCGGGATGGCAACTGCACCAAAGAGAACGTCAACAGCCTCAATCTCAGTAAAGACTATCCCCTCCGTGAGTGCTATGGCTCCCACAGGGGTTCCAATGGCATAGTCCCAGTCATCCTTGCCAAACTGTCCGCAGAACTCCTCATATGCAACAGGTATCGACTTCTCAAGGCCCACCGGCACAATCACCTTTATGTTCTTGGCCGCTGCAGCCCCCACAAACGACCCGACTGTTCCACCAGTTTCACTGGCAAGGAGGACTATGGGCACATAGTTCTCATCAAGTGCGTTTGCGCTCTTTATGATCACATCTCCTGGCCCCAGTTTATCCAGGATATCGATGACCTTGGTGTTCTCAATGTACTCTCCCTTGTGGAAGATGGCATCTGAAGTCCTAGTTTCCTTGTCGGTGATGGCGAGCCCCTTTGGCACCGTTATTCCTGCGATATGACGTGTCTTGTCATACTCTCCCAGGATCTCCTCCACGAGGTAGCCTGAGGTGGTCCCCAGTGTTATGCATAGGTACCCCTCACTAAGGGCTTCTTGAACGAGGTCTAGGGCGAGGAGCCCCTTTGCAATCAACCTCTTGCTCTCAGCTGGAGTCAGGGTGACTAATAGCTTCTTCACAGTGATTCACTACTCCTGTCGGTTTCATACAGTCATATCATCTTGTCTACTGAGGAACTACCTTCCGGTACTCGGAAACTGCACCCTCCACTATCCTCTTGGAGACCTCTCTTATGTCCTCATAATACTTCTCAACATCAAGGCTACCCTCTCTCAGGAGTTCTTTCAGGTCAGGGTCGTTCCTCACAACCTCAAGCAGTCCTTTATTGCTCTGCTGGGCCGCCTGACTGTGTGCCCTGAGCTTCTCATGCGCCTTTGGTCGCTCGAACCCTGCCCTCGTGAGGTGGGTCACGACGAGCTCACTCAGAATCGACTCCTTGGAGAAATCGAGGTTTCTCTTCACCGCATGTTCATCAATTGTCAGTCCAACCACGACCCGGTTGATCTCCCTCACAACATAGTCTGTCAGAATGAACGCCTGAGGTATCAGAAACCTCTCAGCAGATGAATGTGAGATGTCACGCTCCTCCCAACTGACAACGTTCTCGAGGGCTGGCGGCACGAAGGATCTCACTATCCGCGTAAGTCCTGAAATCTTCTCGCAGGTCACAGGATTCCGCTTGTGTGGCATTGCTGAGGACCCCACCTGCTGGTCCTTCGCAAAGGGCTCGAAAGTTTCGTTGATTTCTGTACGTTGGAGGTTTCTGAGGTCCGTGGCTACCTTGTCAATGCTTGAGGCCAAGTTGGCCAGGGCCATGATTGTCTCAGCCAGTCGGTCACGCTGGACTATCTGCGTCGAGGCTATGGGTACTCCCAGACCAAGCTCGGTCAGCACAGTCCTCTGGACTGCAATCCCATCAGGACCCAGTGCTGCGTGGCTCCCTGTTGCGCCTGAGATCTTCCCAACAGCTGACCGCTTCTGCGCCCCCTGTAGTCTCATCCTATGTCTGAGCATCTCATCAAGCCAGACTGCAAACCTGAGACCGTAGGTGATGGGTACTGCATGTTGTCCATGTGAGCGTCCGACAGCCACCAGCCCCACGGTTTCCTTTGCTCTTTTGATGAGGGTTTCACACAGAGCATCAAGCTGAGGGATGAGAACCTCATAGGCACTCTTCAGCTGGAGTCCAAGGGCTGTATCCTTGATGTCATTGCTTGTCAGTCCAAAATGGACCCATCTTGCCCCTGCCCCCTCACACTGTTCTGCAATGGCCTCAAAGAGCGCCACCACATCATGTCTTGTCTTGCCCTCTATTTCCATGGTCCGTGCAAGGGTGACCTTGTCTGGATGTGCAGTCTTCTCGATGTCCTTCGCCGCCTCCTTTGGTATCAGACCATGCTCTGCCTGTGCCTTGGCAACAGACGCCTCGACTCTGAGCCAGAGTGCATGCCTGTACTCCTCCTCAAAGATTGAGGTCATCTCAGGATGGCCATATCTCCCGTAGTCAATTGGACTCACTGGCATGATGTTCAGCACTCCCACCTGTCTGGACTCATTTCTCCTGATATGGTTTGCCCAGCAATGTTCCTGTAGAAAACATATTATCGAAGACTGCTACATGAAGTCAGCGATGACACCTCAAAACGATATACTGCCCCGCAGGCCAATGCTCCAGGACATAGTCAAGAGAGCTAAGAGCATAGACTCCTCTGGATTCTCTGCTGTTCGAGAGTTACTGCAGAAGGTGGGGGTCATCGGTCGCATCTTTCATGGAGAGTCACCCTTGGAACATCAGGTGACAGAAATAACCGCTACCCGTCTTGGTCACAACCTCATTGATGTGGGATGGAAGGATGCATCAACAATGTCGATGGACTCGATGTTGGACTCGGTTAGGATGTCAAGCCAGGCTGTCGACCTTCTCTTGACAGCGTTCTCTAGTGGTGATACATTTGGCGAGGGTCGCATCCTCACGAATCAGTTTGCTGGAGCATCTCATGTCCCTCTGGTCAGTCTTCATGATGATGTCTATGCTTGGCAGGATGCTCTGACGACTCTACTGGGACTTGAGGGACGTCTTGGAAGTGTGTCGGGGAAGCAAGTCGTGGTGACCTGGGGATTCGGGAAGTCCTTTGTGAATCCAGCTCCTGCACACAGCCTATTAGTCGCAGCTCTCGCCTTTGGTGCCAATGTCCGTCTTGTCACTCCGCCAGAGTTCTCATTCCTCAACAGAGTCAGACGGGTCGCTCAGGACACCTCCATGTGTTCCAATGTGCTGTTTGACGAGGTGCATGAGTTTGAGGGCTCCTTCAGGGATGCAGATGTTGTCTTTGCACTGAACTGGTTACGGCTGGATGACTTCAATCATCCTGAGAGAAACCAAGACTATGCGATGAAGTACAAAAACTGGTTCATTGATGAGGGTGTCATCCCTAAGGAGTGTATCTTTTCTTCAGTGCCTCCAGTTGAGTCAGGGCTACTGGTCTCACGAGGAGTACTGGAGCGCGACCGGAGTATCACCTCATTATGGCTCAAGCATCGTGTCACCACTCTTGCAGCCACAATTGCACATATGTTTGCGAGCTCATCGCACTCGATGATATGAAACCCTCATCTCATAGTGCTTTTATCCTCTGACAGCTTCTGTTTCTATATCATGTGGAGACTCATTCGTCCAGACGCAAAACGTGCATGGAATGATCCTAAGGTGGTCAGCCGTCTCTCTCGGTACAGGAAGATCATCGACCAAGAGCGGACTGCCAAGTATCTGCTGGCAAAGACGCAGACCTGCGACACTCCACTGGACTCCTCCACAGAGGAGCTGTGGAAGGCACACCGTGATGACTCTCAGAGGTTCAGTAGGCTCGTTGCAGAGGTGGACTCCAATGATGAGGTCCCAGCCCCTGCCCCAGACCTTGAGCGGAACTTCCTGAACCTGAAGATCGAACTGGCACACAGAGTCCTAGCCAACTGTCACTTCTGTGAGCGTCGGTGTGGCGCTGACAGGACTCAGGACGAGCATGGCTGGTGCAAGCTTGGAGCGACCTCGAGGGTCTCCTCAGCATTCCTTCACACTGGCGAGGAGGCTCCCCTTGTCCCCAGTGGCACCATCTTCTTCTCCTCATGCTGCTTTGGGTGTGTCTTCTGTCAGAACAACGACATCTCCACCAATCCAAATTCAGGACGCCCGATTGGTCCTGAGGGACTGGCCACCATTGCAGAGGCTCTGTTCCGAGAGGGTGCGTTGAACATCAACTATGTGGGTGGAGACCCCATTCCCAACACTCACACCATCCTTGCGTCTCTAGTTTATCAGACATCCAATGTGACACAACTGTGGAACTCGAACCTCTACTGCTCGGAGGAGACCATGCAGCTCCTCTTTGATGTGATTGATGTGTGGCTCCCAGACTTCAAGTATGGGAACAACGAGTGTGCAGAACGACTCTCTGGGGTGGCGAACTACTTTGATGTGGTCTCGCGGAACCATCTGATAGCATACAAGTCTGGTGAGGTCATCATCCGCCATCTGGTGATGCCCAACCATGTGGAGTGTTGTACCATCCCGATACTGAAGTGGATCTCCGAGAACATGCCCAACTCGATGGTGAACATCATGGGGCAGTATCGACCTGAGCATCGAGTCCGCCATGAGAGGGAGCGCTTTGCTGACATCGCCCGACCAGTGACATCACAGGAGATGGACCTTGCCTTCAGCACTGCGAATGAGCTCGGTGTCTATCATCATCATGTGAGCTAGATTCTACCACTTCACAAGATTCTAAAGACAATGCTCGAAGGATGGGTCGTGAATAACCATGTGTCTAGCAGTCCCCGCCCTGGTGCAGTCAATCGATGGTGACTACGCTCAGGTGGACTTTGGGGGTGCCAGCAAGCGGGTCTGCGTGACGCTCCTTCCTGACCTGAAGGTGGGTGAGTATGTCATCGTTCACACAGGGTACGCCATCGAGCGGCTGAACGAGGAGGAGGCAAAGAAGACACTTGCTCTTTTTGAAGAGATGGCTCAAATGGCTGCTGAGATGGAGCCTGAAGAGTGATCCCTCATCCTGACAATCCTTTTGAAGAGGTGTGGCATTCTTAGGATGAGTCTAGATGCCCGACACCCTAGAATCTATCATGGCTGACCTTCGTGAGAGGATCAACACTGAGGACACCATCACCACCGTGAGCAAGGAAGAGATTGAGGAGCAGAAGGCAAAGACGGTTGTTGTTATGCCTGCTGGAGGGAGAGGTACTCGCATTCGCACTGAAACCCATAGTCAGGACATACACAAGGTCATGCTCAAGATTGATGGCAAGAGGAGCATGATCGAGAAGACAGTTGAGGACTACGTTGACTGCGGCATTGACAAGTTCGTGGTGTTGACTGGGTTTCTCGCAGAGAAGGTCGAAGACCATCTGGGTGATGGCTCTAGGTGGGGGGTTGAGATCAGATACTCTCGCGATCCTGATGGGAGAAGAGTGGGGAATGCTGGTGCTATTCTTCATGCTCTGAACAATGGTACGATTGACGAACAGCTCACTTCGATAATCCACAATCCTGATGACATTATTGTTTGGAAATCAGGTTCGTATGGGGCGGCTGTCATAGAGGGTCATCTAAAGGGTCGTAAGAACGGTTGTATTGCTACTTTTCTTGTTGTTCCTGAAACTCCCTTTCAATACTCGGGGATGATTATCAAGAAGAGTAAGGTGCAGGACATCTTCAAGTATCCTCCTATAGCGATACCTACTCACATTGGGATAACCATGTTCGACCCTGGAGTCTATGATTATTTTAAAAAACTCGTTTCGCTTGAAATTGAATCATCATTTGAGAATGTCATCTGTCCAACATTAGTAAAGGAAAGTCAACTGTTTGCGGTCAACATTCCTCCAGGAACATGGATTCCAATCAATGATATCAAGGGGCTAGAAAAAGCACGAAACATGCTTCAAGATTAATAGTTCACTCTAACGCGGAAAAGGTTGATTAAGTGTCAGAACTCCTCACATCTCACTTGGAGATACCATTGGATGAAGTGGAAACACACTCTCATAGTCATTTCAATAGTTTCAATACTGGGATGTTCTACATTCATCAATGTAACAACTTCAGGTTATAAAAACACAGGACAATCGCAGAACCTTTTTGATCCTCACGAAATAGTTTCCACCCAAATCAATCATGCTTTAATTGGATTCTTCTATGAGAATGTTGGTCAAGCAACGCCTTCAGATATCTTATTTATCGGACGAACGGCAGGAGAAATTATCGCATTTTCAGAGAATAGAATAAGTATAATTAGTTCCGAGGACAGCAGTCACTTTTCATTTACTTTCGAAACCAACCGACACATCAAACCTAAAGGAGAAAATGAATCTGAACATAAGACGAATTTCATTAAAGGTAACGATTTGAGGTTTACGGGCATCAGAGGCTTCACAAAATTGAATTTTGAAGAAGTATGGCCTGGAATTAGCGTCATATGCACTGCAACGATTTCCGGTGTTGTTTTACAATTCCTGATATCACAAGAGGCTGATGTTTCGAGAATTCAAATCTCAACTTCGAGTGTGGACTTGTTAAAAATTACAGACAAATCAATCCTACTTCAAGACGACCAAACTGAAATCATTCTTGATGATATTGAGGGATTCCAGGCACAATCCTTGTTGTCGGCTAATTTTGTAGAACTTGAGGAAAGTGTTTTTGGAATATCACTTGATGCAGGACAACCTAGCCACCCAATAATAATTCAATCAATATTGCATTCAGTTCTCATTGGAGGTTCAGATTTCGACATTCCTTTCTCTC